>CAUPHX010000238.1:0-5411 GCA_963511125.1 uncultured Deefgea sp.
CGTTCTTTTGCGATTTTTGCGTCACCAAACTAAGTACAGCCTTTTTTAACCCAGAAAAACTCCTGTCGCCGGTGGGTGTGTGCCGCCTGGGTCGGCGGAGGGTGAAGCGTGATGCGTCCCCTGTATCCGCAAGTTTTGAAAGTGCTGGCCCGCCAGGGTAGCCAAGACCAAGTAGTTTGGCGGATTTATCAAACGCTTCACCTGCCGCATCATCAACCGTTTCGCCGAGCAATTCATATTGCCCTACGCCGTGAACCGCCATGAGTTGTGTGTGGCCGCCCGACACTAATAGTGCAACAAATGGAAACGCGGGTGCGGGTTCGGCGAGGCAGGGTGATAGCAAGTGCCCTTCGAGGTGATGAACGGCAATGGTCGGTTTACCTAGTGCAAAGGCCATCGCATTGGCAACTGATGCACCTACTAATAGTGCGCCCGCTAAGCCTGGCCCAGCGGTGTACGCAATGGCATCGATATCGCTCAGTTGTTTGCCTGCACTGGCAAGGCAAGACGCGGTAAGAGGGAGGACGCGGCGAATATGGTCGCGTGATGCCAATTCCGGAACGACACCGCCGTATTCGCTGTGCATGGCCACTTGGGTGTGCAGTTGATGGGCGAGAAGTCCAGCCTCACTGTCGTAGAGCGCAACGCCGGTTTCGTCACAAGAGGATTCTATACCCAGTACCAACATATCGATTGTGCTCGTGTTTTTTGCCAAATAATATTGCTATGGTAACGGGCATGGATGCAACACGGAAGTCCTTATTGAGTATTCCTTTGACAGGGCGTTCTTTATCTAGGATAATCACACCCTTTCCAATCTCTAGTCGCTACTGAGGGTCCTCTCAGGCGGTGCTAGAGTTTTATGTTCACTAGGATTCGACTAATGCCTTCCGTACGCGTTAAAGAAAACGAGCCGTTCGAAGTAGCGATGCGCCGCTTCAAGCGTTCTGTTGAAAAGACTGGCCTCCTCACTGACCTTCGTGCACGCGAATTCTACGAGAAGCCAACTGCAGAACGTAAACGCAAGCTTGCTGCCGCTGTTAAGCGTCAACACAAGCGTCTGCGTAGCCAACAATTGCCAGCTAAGCTCTACTAAGAGTCTGCTTGTAGTTGTTTGTACTCAAGGTCGCCTAGGCGGCCTTTTGTTTTTTCTAAATACCCATCAAGGATGCGTGATGACATTAAAAGTTCGTATTACTGCTGATATGAAAACGGCGATGAAAGAAAAACAAGTAGACCGCTTGGGGGCAATTCGCTTGCTGTTGGCGGCGATTAAGCAGCGTGAAGTCGATGAGCGGATTGAACTCGATGATGTGGCGATTACTGCCATCATTGATAAAATGCTGAAGCAGCGAAAAGATAGTATTACTCAGTTTGAGGCCGCCAATCGTCAGGATTTAGCGGATAAAGAAAAAGCCGAAGTCGTGGTGCTGATTGAATACATGCCACAACAGCTCTCTGCTGATGAAATTAGTGCAATTTTAGATGTTGCGATCGCAGCGCACGGTTCGACTGCTGCGGTGATGGGTAAAATTATGGCAGAGATTAAGCCGCAACTCGCAGGTCGGGCCGATATGGCTGAAGTGAGTAAATTGGTTAAAGCGCGGATGGCTTAATTTGTGATTGCTTTGAGGCATTAAATGGCGCTCATTCCCGATGATTTTATTCAGGATTTACTTAATCGCGTCGACATTGTCGACGTGGTTGAGCGCTATCTGCCGCTAAAAAAAGCGGGCCAGAATTACATGGCCTGCTGCCCTTTTCATAAAGAAAAATCGCCGTCATTCACGGTGAGTCAAACCAAGCAGTTTTATCATTGCTTTGGCTGTGGCGTGCATGGCTCGGCGCTGACTTTTGTGATGGAGCATCAGGCATTAAGTTTTCCTGAGGCAGTGCGCCAATTGGCTGAGTCAGTTGGGATGCAGGTGCCTGTTTCAGATAAGCCCGTTACTGAAGAGCAGAAAAAAGCGCCCGGCATTTACGATGTTTTAAAAGTGGCGTTTGATTTTTATCGCGCACAACTAAAAACGGCCCCTGTTGCGATTGATTATTTTAAGCGTCGTGGTGTTGAGGGTAAAACAGCCGCCAAGTTTGGCTTGGGGTATGCACCTGGCGGCGATGATTGGCAGCCACTTAAGGCGGTATACCCAGATTATGATTGGAATGCCATTTTGGCCGAAGCTGGCTTGGTGATTGACAAAGAAGAATCAAAACGTCGCTATGATCGCTTTCGCGAGCGGGTGATGTTTCCGATTATCAATCAACGTGGTCAAGTGATTGGATTTGGTGGTCGCGTGATGGGGCAGGGCGAGCCAAAGTATTTGAATTCGCCAGAAACGCCGGTCTTTACGAAAGGCCGTGAATTGTACGGCCTGCCACAGGCGCGCACTGCGATTCGTGACCATAACCGCGTTTTGGTCGCCGAAGGTTATATGGATGTCGTTATGCTGCATCAGCATGGCGTTGAGTACGCGGTAGCGTCTTTGGGTACGGCGTGTACGCCAGAGCATGTGCGTAAATTGCTCAAACTGGCCGATGAAGTCGTGTTTGGTTTTGATGGGGATAAAGCGGGTATCAAGGCCGCGTGGCGTGCGTTAGAAAATAGCCTGCCTGAAGTCAAAGACGGTAAAGAGTTGAAGTTTTTGTTTTTGCCTGCAGAGCATGATCCAGATTCGTATGTGCAGGCGTTTGGTCGCGAACAGTTTGAGTTGTTAATTACCGAGTCAGCTTTGCCGCTATCGCAATACCTTTTAAAAGAACTGGCTGGGCAGGTCGATCTAACGATGGAGGAGGGGCGAGCACGTTTAGTGCATATTGCACGTCCCTATCTTGAGGAATTGAAACAGGCCCCCATATTGAAATTAATGATTGGTAAACGTTTGGCTGAAATGTGCCAATTATCGAGTGCTGAATTTGCCTCTTTGCAAGTGGTTTCAGCACCGCCAAAAGTGCTTGAAGTGCAGACGGAGTGGGGTGTGGAGCAGGCAATGCAAGATTGGCCTACCGCACAAATGCAGCAAGCAAGACCTGCGCGTCGTGAGCCATTTAACCGTAGTGGCGGGTATCAGCGCGGCAAGGGTAAGGGCTGGAAAGCGGAAGAGCCAAGGCCAAGATTAAAGCCCGCTGCTCAACATGATCCGGTGTTGCGCGTGTTGCAGTTGGTGTTATTTCGCCCTTCGATTTTAATCGGACAAGCAGCGTTAGAGTTGGCTTGGTCGACTGAGGGTTTGGCGGGGGTGGCGCGAGCGGTGTTAACCATTGCTCGGCAGTCAACTGATCTGCAAGGCGCTGAGCTTCTTGATCGGTGTCGAGAGATGGCAGCTTATCCGCGCTTGATACAGTTATTAAGCGAATCGCGCGCCTTGTTTGAAAAGTTTGACGAAGAAGATTTACAAGTTGAAATCGCAGACTCATTGTCGGCCGCTACGCAAACTTTGTCGCGCGGGTCTACACTGAGTCGAAAAGAAGAGTTGGACTTCCTCAATTCAAGTCGTGGCTTGACGGAGGATGAGTCGCAAGAATATCTGGCGCTTTTAATGCGCCACTAGCTAAGTAAAGCGGCTATATATTGGCGCATTTTTATGCGCCACCAGCTAAGTAAAACGGCTATATTGTTGGCGCTTTTATTGTGTCAATAGTTAAGCAAAACGGCTGTACGGGCGCTTCACTTCCGGCATTGGGGACAAAACCCTTCGATGTCTGGTATAATCTTCGGTTTTGCTAGACATATAAGCAGAGTCATGGCAGCAGATCAAAAACTAAATAAAGAAAATCTTGATGCAAACGGCGGAAAATCAGGTGAAGTAAAGCTCGATCCTGAAGAACGTAAAGCCAAATTCAAGACCCTTATCATTCTCGGTAAAGAGCGTGGCTACCTCACGTACGCCGAGATCAACGACCATCTTCCTGAAGATATGCTCGATGCCGAGCAAATCGAGGGCATCATCAGCATGATCTCCAATATGGGGATCCAAGTTTATGATGAAGCGCCTGATGCCGAAGATCTGTTGATGTCGGATGCGCCCGCTCGTGTAGCAGACGAAGATGCGGCTGAAGAGGCGGAAGCCGCTTTATCATCAGTTGATGCCGACTTTGGTCGCACCACCGATCCTGTTCGTATGTATATGCGCGAAATGGGTACGGTTGAGCTGTTGACGCGTGAAGGCGAAATTGAAATCGCCAAGCGGATCGAAGACGGTCTGCGCCACATGATTACCGCTATTTCGGCATGCCCAACTACGATTGCTCAAATCATCGATTTGGTTGAGCGTGGTTTGAATGATGAAATCCGTATTGACGATGTGATTGATGGCTTTATCGATCCAAATGCGGTTGAGGCTGAAGAAGAAGTTGCCCTCGATTTGCCCGATCCTGATGCTGTGCTCGAAGAAAATGCAGATGAAGACGAGGTTGAAGATGATGGCGGCGCAGCCGCTGCGAGTGCAAATCTTGAGTTGCTAAAAACACAAGCTCGCGAACACTTCGAAATCATCAATGACCTCTATGGACGAATGCTCGAAGCGCTCATTGATCATGGCACGTCTTCACCGACATATATATTGTTACAACAGTCGATTGCCATCGAATTTCAAAAAATCCGCTTTTCTGCGCGCCAAGTTGAATCGCTTTGCGATGTAGTGCGTAGCATGGTGGATGATATTCGCACGCACGAACGTCAGATCATGGATTTGTGTACTCGCCGTGTCGGCATGCCACGTGATTACTTCATCAAAACCTTCCCCGGTCGTGAAACTGACTTGACGTGGGTGCCAGAAGAAATCGCTGCTGAGAAAAATTACTCAGGCATCATGTTCCGCTATAAACACGCGATCATGGAGAAGCAGCAAAAGTTGAATGAACTTCAAGAATCGGCTCGTCTGAATATTCGTGAATTAAAAGAAATTAGCCGTCATATGTCGACGGGTGAGGCAAAAGCGAAACGGGCCAAGCGCGAAATGATCGAGGCCAACTTGCGCCTTGTGATTTCAATCGCCAAAAAATACACTAACCGTGGTTTGCAATTCCTCGATTTGATTCAGGAAGGCAATATCGGCTTGATGAAAGCGGTGGATAAATTCGAATACCGTCGTGGGTATAAATTCTCGACCTATGCAACATGGTGGATTCGTCAGGCGATTACTCGCTCGATTGCCGACCAAGCGCGTACGATTCGGATTCCGGTGCATATGATCGAAACGATCAACAAGATGAACCGTATCCAACGCCAAATCTTGCAAGAGACTGGTGTAGAGGCAACGCCGGAAGAATTGGCTGAACGCATGGAAATGCCGGAAGATAAAATCCGGAAAATCCTCAAAATCGCTAAAGAGCCGATTTCAATGGAAACGCCAATTGGTGACGATGATGATTCGCACCTCGGTGACTTTATTGAAGATGCAAATAACATGGCA
>CAUPHX010000239.1:0-5407 GCA_963511125.1 uncultured Deefgea sp.
ATCTTTATTTGATCATTCAAATAAAAAAGCAATCGTTTTGACATTCGCTGTGAGCTTAAGCACCATGATGCTTACATATTTAATCCAAGCAAGATAAAATAAGAAGCCTGACAAGGCTTTGTGCACGATTTGACTTGCCGATTCATACCTACTGGAACCTGCTTTAACATGAAATTTGCTACTTGGAATGTCAATTCCCTCAAAGTACGACTACCCCAAGTACTGGAATGGCTTGCAGAACACACCGACATCACCGCGCTTTGTTTGCAAGAAACCAAAATGGACGATCCTGTTTTTCCACAAGCAGAAATTGAAGCCGCCGGCTTTTATGTCGCATTTGCAGGACAGAAAACCTATAATGGAGTTGCGATTATTGCGAGGGCGCCGATTGAAGATGTTGTCATTAATATCCCTAACTTTGAAGATCATCAGAAAAGAGTTATTACTGCAACTGTGAATGGGATTCGACTCGTTGATGTTTATATCCCTAACGGCCAATCACTCGATTCAGAAAAATTCCCGTATAAATTGGCTTGGCTCGCTGCATTAAAAGACTATATTGCCGCTGAATTAAAACAACATAACCAGCTAGTGCTGCTCGGCGACTACAATATTGCCCCAGAAGATAGCGACGTCCATGACATTAAGAAATGGGCCGGTGGTGTTTTAGTTTCACCTGAAGAACGCGGATTTTTTTACGACTTGATTCAACTCGGCCTCGTTGATAGTTTTAAATTATTTGAACAGCCCGAAAAATCATTTAGTTGGTGGGATTACCGAGGGTTTTCATTCAAAAAAAATGCTGGACTAAGGATTGACCATATCCTGCTATCATCGACGCTTGCTAGCCAGTGTATTGCGTGCGAAATTGATGTTGAGCCAAGAAAAAATGAACGACCATCCGATCACACCCCAGTTATTGCAACCATTTCATCAATCTGAAAGGCACTCAAATGGATAAAGCCAAGTTACTTTCAGGCAGCAGTTTATTTTGCCAACTGACCCCAAGCGAGTTAGAGGCATTAGCAAAAAACGCGCATATACGTCATTTCGTGGCTAAGCAGATGATTATTGAGCAAGGCAGCCGTGGCGATGAAATGTATGCCGTCGTGCACGGTCGACTCAAGGTGACCCGCAGCAATAATGATGGTCGTGAAATCAATTTGGCGATTTTGGAAGGCGGTGAGATTTTTGGTGAGCTCGCCATGCTCGACGGTGCGCCGCGCAATGCCAGCGTTGAAGCACTGGAAGACGGTGAGTTACTCGTACTACAGCGCAGCGCTGTCGATCAATATTTAGCGCATCATCCGCATGTGATGCGTTCACTGATTACTAGCCTCTGTGAGCGCTTACGTAGCGCCAATGATCTGGTGCAAGACACGCTATTTTTGCCGCTACCTCAACGCCTGGCTAAGGTTTTGCGCCAATTGGCGCATAATCATGGTGACGCCAATGAAGATGGCGTCAGAATTGATCTGAAAATGACCCAGCAAGATCTAGCCAATTTTGTCGGTGCCTCAAGGGAAAGTGTCAATAAACAACTGAGTCAGTGGGAAGTGAGCGGCTACTTAAAGATGAAAAGTGGCTACATCCAAATTATTCAAATTGCTCAATTGCCTGGCTAATAAAAATCCCGCTTTATAAAGCGGGATTTAATTTAACGCTGCGCGACTTTTTGCTCTGAACTAGGACTCCAATCGTACCAATTCTTCCAAGCACCATGGACCAAATTTGGATACTCCGCCTTGCCCAAGCTGCCGTTATAGCGCCCTAAAGCGCGGAAATAATCGCCATTTTCGATATCAAGGTAATGCCGCAAAATCGTACAGCCATAACGTAAGCCCGTATTAATATCAAAAAGATTATGCTCTGGGCTGCCAATGCTCCGCTGCCAAAATGGCATCACCTGCATCAATCCCCGCGCACCAACCACACTCACTGCGTAGCGATTAAAACCACTTTCAACGTGGATTAAGCCCATCACTAACTGCGGATCAAGCCCTGCACGCGTTGCTTCATAATGAATGGCGGTGAGCAGCTTGCGACGAACAAATTCATCAGGAATACGTTTTTTTAACCGTTCCGACATTTCCGCCAACCAAGTTTCTGCTTGGGCAGGATTAGCAAAAATAAGGCGTGGCTCAGCGCGGTCACTAATCGAGCGCTGCAAGGTAGTTTGCACAGAATGTGACAACAGCTCTTCTCGTTGCGCGCCTGCCAATACCATCGTGGAGCACAACAGCGTCGCCAAACCCAAGAATTGTAAACGTTTCACCAATTCAACCTTTTCAATCAATAACAAACAATCTTAGCATTCGCCACACAAAGCGACTATTTGAAAGCAACAAACCTACCGCTTAGCGAAAGGTTTGATCACCCCAAAAAAACAACCTTGCATGTATAGCTCGCCAAGCCTCAATCTATAAAGGTTGACGACACATACACCTTAAGCAACAACACCTTGCAAAAATACCTTCGCATCACTGAGCGCAATCTTTTGCATCTCACCGCCACGACGAGCAACATATTCCACCATACCATCCGCCAAACCTTTGTCACCAATGGTGATGCGATGCGGGATGCCAATCAGTTCCATATCGGCAAACATTGATCCTGGTCGCTCGTTTCGATCATCGAGCAGCACATCAACACCCGCCGCCACGAGTTGACTATACAAATCATCCGCGGCCGCTTTCACCGCTTCTGACTTGTGATAACCGACTGCGACAACAGCCACACTAAAAGGCGCCATCGCCGCCGGCCAGATAATGCCGCGATCGTCATGGTTTTGCTCAATGGCCGCACCGACAATCCGCGAAACACCAATCCCGTAGCAACCCATTTCCATCGGCTGCTGGGTATTTTGCTCAGTCACAAATACGCAATTCATTGCTTCTGAATATTTGGTGCGCAATTGGAAGATATGACCCACTTCAATCCCACGACACAACTCTAACGTGCCACCTTTACCGTCTGGGCACGCATCGCCACTCACCACATTACGAATATCAGACACGATATTTGGTTCTGGTAAATCACGACCAAAATTCACGCCCGACAAATGGAATTTTGGCTTGTTGGCGCCGCAAATAAAGTCGCTCATTGCAGCTACAGTCAAATCGGCGATAACGCGAATTTCAGCGGCAATGCCAACTGGCCCAATAAAGCCAGGTGGGCATGACAGATGACTACGAATTTCTTCATCCGTTGCAAAGCGGAAGTCAGCCATTCCTTCTAGCTTGCCAATTTTCACCTCATTCAAACTGTGATCACCACGTAGCAATGCCACGACAAATTCACCCGCCACAGTCACCAAGGCGATCATTTTGACAGTGCGTTCAATACCTACACCAACCAAAGCCGCCACATCGGCACACGCCGTTTGCTTCGGGGTATCGATGTCTTTCATGACTTCAGCGGCAGCAGCGCGTGGTGCAGTCGGCGCAAAAGCTTCTGCCAACTCAACATTCGCGGCGTAATCAGACGTTGGGCAATACGCAAGCAAGTCTTCACCGGCATCAGCCAACACGTGAAATTCGTGCGAACCAGAACCACCGATGGCACCGGTATCGGCCGCAACAGCACGAAATTTAAGGCCTAGACGCGTAAACACCTTAGAATACGCACCATACATCACGTCATAAGTTTGCTGCAGTGACTCAAAACTCGCGTGGAATGAATATGCATCTTTCATCATAAATTCACGTGCGCGCATCACGCCAAAACGCGGACGGATTTCATCACGGAATTTAGTTTGTACTTGGTAAAAATTGGCTGGCAATTGCTTGTACGAACGCAATTCGCTACGCGCAATATCGGTAATTACTTCTTCGTGAGTCGGGCCAAAGCAGAATGAACGCTCGTGACGGTCAGTGATCTTCAACATTTGTGGGCCAAACACTTCCCAACGACCGGTTTCTTCCCACAACTCTTTCGGCTGTACGGCAGGCATCAACAATTCTTGCGCGCCAGCGGCATTCATTTCTGCGCGAACCACACCTTCAACTTTACGCAGCACTCGCAAGCCCAACGGCATCCACGTATACAAACCTGAGCCCAAACGCTTAATCAAACCAGCGCGTAGCATCAGTTTATGAGACAACAATTCTGCCTCGGCGGGGGCTTCTTTTTTAGTGGAGATAAAGAGTTGCGAAGTGCGCATGAGAAGGAAATTCCAAAATAATTTTTAGGCAGGCGCTAATTGTACGCGAACGCTGCCAATGTGGCAGCAACGCGCGTCATAAGTCGTAATACAAAAAATGTTTGCACCGCGCATCACCTAAGAGGCTAGCTAGCACGGTACGGCGAAACATAAAATTTGCACGACAACTTAATGAAATTTAGTTGGCGTTCACTTCAGCGCGCTCAGCTTCTAGCTTAGCAACTTCAGCCGCTTTCATTTCCGCTCGTTTAATCGCGATTTTTGGGCGTAAGATATTCATCATCACCGCATCGCGAAACCACATCAAGAACAGCAACCAAACCAGTAAAATTCCCGTATAGATGATCGTATTGCTGCGGATGTGCGGCGCATATAGATCAACGATTGGATTAATCACATATTGAACGCTACCCAATACAACGAGCAGTAAAAACACCGTAGACATGCCACGTTCTTTGATAAAAGTGCCACGCAACAACACCCGCTGATCCCAGCGCGTCAAACCTTGCAACTCGGGCACATCATCGGGGCGAATATAAAAACTCATTGAACTTCCTAATCATAGAATCAAAAAACTGCGGGCAATTATACAAGCCGATTCAAATTTAGACTTGAATAAATTTACTGACATCGCAGGGCGGGCTGTGGTATCAATTACGCACAATAATGAGGAGACCCAGAATGAAAAAAATAATTCCCGCTGTACTCTCAACGATTTTACTGAGCGGCGCAGCGCAAGCCCAAAATGCATCGACGCCGGCAGTCGAACCCAAGCGGATTAGCGCAGCCGAGCTGAGCATGGCGATTATGCGTGAAGTCATAATTCCGAATGTTGCAGCACTAAAGAAAGACTCAGAATTATTAAAAACAAGCAGCGCTCAATTATGTAAGCAAGCCACTAATGAGCTGCTTGCCTCAACACGCCAAGCCTATCTCAATACATTATTAGCATGGCGAAAAATTGAAATTGCCCCAATTGGACCCACAAACAATATCAGCAATGGGCGAGTATTTGAGATACCCGCTGCACCGCTCAATACACTTATTGAGCAAGGCAAGAAAACGCCGGATCGAATAATGATTGATGGAGAAGCCTACCATTACGGCACCCAACTTCCGGATGGCACGATAGGCCTACCTGTTATTGCAGCATTGCTATTTCATGGTCAACCCAGCGAAACCTTGCAACTTTTGAAGCAAGATAAAAACTGCGCCTACCTACAATGGCAAACTCAAGTGGTGCTG
>CAUPHX010000240.1:0-5385 GCA_963511125.1 uncultured Deefgea sp.
ACTGTCTGTTTTGTTGGGTCCACTATAAGTCAACGTGGTGGCGAGCATTATATGGCTTAAGCCCATGTCGCGGGCGGACAATTCGACCGCCGCGAGTAAGTGTTTGCCGATGCCGCACCGTTGGTGGTTTGGGGTTACGTATAGATGGCTTAGTTCGCCATGATGATTGAGTGCGGCGTAACCGATGACGCGATCATTTAATGTTGCTAGCCAATGGCATGGTGCGGAATGCAGATGTTCGCTCATGTGTTCTGGCGTCAGCTCGCGAATCCAATCGGCGATGGACTCAGGCTCACTTTCGTTATCGGCCGTGCAAGATTGAGTAATAACGTCACCAAGTAGGGCGCTGATGGCGGCTGCGTCGTCTATTGTTGCTGGGCGAATGTGGAAGGTCACGTATTTCTCTTTTGGTATATTGATGCAGGCATCTATTAATCAGGCTTGCGACGATATACATGGCGTATTTGTTGGGTGCAATTCGCTATCGCTCAGTGCACCCAATATTCATCTATTTATGCTGCCGACTTCAGCAATTGCAACAGCGCATCTGCGCCTAGTTTGCCGCTGCTGTCGCCGCCTTCGAGCAGGCTATCGGCCAAGTCGCGTTTATTGTGATGCAGTGCGACGATTTGTTCCTCAATCGTGCCTTCGGCCACCAGACGATAAATGGTGACAGGGCGCAATTGCCCCATGCGATGCGCGCGATCGGAGGCTTGGTCTTCCACCGCCGGATTCCACCACGGGTCAAGGTGAATCACGTAATCGGCGGCGGTGAGATTGAGCCCCGAACCACCAGCCTTTAAGCTAATCAAGAAAATATCACCTTCACCGGCTTGAAACGCATTCACTTCTTCGATGCGTTTTTTCGGCGGCGTGCTGCCGTCGAGATATTGATAGGCGATGCCTTGGCTATCTAGCCATTCGCGCACAATCGCCAAATGGTCGACAAACTGGCTAAACACTAGCGCTTTATGCTTGTTTTCCAGCAGCTCGGTGGTGACTTCAGTAAATGCGGTCAGCTTGCTGCCGACGAGCTGGCTGTCTTTCATTACTAATTTCGGGTTGCAGCAGAAGCGGCGCAATTTGGTGATTTCGGCCAGTACTTGCATCGGTTTCTTGGCTGCTTCATCAATGCTATCGAGGCGCTCCACTGCTTGTTGACGCAGCGCTTCGTATAAATGCATTTCGTCGCTGGTCAGCGGTACGCGCAGGGTGATTTCGGTGCGGGCTGGTAATTCTTCGAGCACTTGGGTTTTGGTTCGGCGCAGCATAAAGGGCTGAATGATTTTTTTCAGCGCTTGCCGTGCGGCTTTATCGCCACCCTCAATTGGATTGGCGTAACGGCTGGTGAATTTTTCTTTCGATCCCAGTAGCGCTGGATTGATAAAGCGGAACAGATTCCACAATTCGCCCAAATGATTTTCCATCGGCGTGCCAGTCGCAATCATCCGAAAATCAGCTTGTAGCGCCATTGCCGCTTGGCTGCGCTTGGTGGTGGCATTTTTAATCGCTTGCGCTTCATCCAGCACGACGGTATGCCAATGCACGGCAGCAAATTGCTCGGCGTCTTGCTGCAGCAGGCCGTAGCTGGTCACAATCACATCAAATGCACCAAGCTCATCGAGTTTACGATTTTGGCCGTAAGCTAGGATTTTAAGCGTCGGGGCAAACTTGCGCGTTTCGGCTTCCCAGTTGAGTGCTACTGAGGTCGGCGCAACGACTAAACACGGGCCTTTGGGCGCGCGTTCCAGCATCAGCGCTAAGGTTTGAACTGTCTTGCCTAAGCCCATGTCGTCGGCCAAACACGCACCCACGCCCCAATGCGCGAGCCGCGATAGCCACTGGAAACCATCTTGCTGATAATCGCGCAAGGTCGCTTGTAGGGTTGATGGGATTTTCGGTTGATGCTGCGCGAGGCTGTCGAGTTTGGCAATGTGATTGCGCCACGCTGCATCTGCTTCGAGTTCCCCGACTTCGTTGGCGAGTTCCAGTAGTGCGCCGCTGGCGAGCAAATTGACTTTAAAACCGTCTTTGCCGTTCGGTTCAGCCACCGCATACAACTCTTCGAGTCGTTTGCGGAAGGAGTCGGTCAGCGCGAGATAATCGTTGTCTCCAAGTTTCAAGAAGCGGCCGGGTGAGGCATCGAGTAATTCTAGTAATTGGCGCAATTGTAGTACTTTGCCATCGTCGAGTTTGACTTCGCCATTGACCACAAACCAATCGCCTTGCTGCTTTAAGCCCAATTTCATATTGGCCAGTGATTTGGTTGCCTTTAGACGGAAACGCTCGCCCTCAGGCCAAACGAGTTCGATTTGCTCGGCTGGCAAGCGGCGCAGTTGCATTAATAATTCAAGACAATCTTCGGGCGCATCGATTTGCCATTCTTGGCCGTCGCTTTCGCCATGGGCGAGCGCGGTGCAGTAATTAATGATGTAGCTGAGGTTGGCTTTTTCGGTCTTTAAATCACGCTCAGCTTGGACTGTTTTGCCATCGATTTCGCCCAAAATATTAGCGGTGCCTTTACCCGGAACAAACCAACCACCGTCTTGCAAGGGACGCACCAAAAATTGCAGGCGTAAACCCTCGTTGAGTGGCAGCAAATGTGCGTAAATCAACGAATTGGCTGGAATCGCATCGATATGCGCGGCTAATTCAGGTAAATCAGAATGAATTGCGATATGCGGGGCAATCGACGTAATCGCGCCGACCAATTGGGGTTTCGCTGCGGATGGTACTAATAAGCCCGCACCAATAATGCCGGCAATCTGGCGAATGTCAGGGCTGACGCGATACACCACCAAACGCGTCGGCGTTTCTTTGCGCCACACCACGTCTTCACCCGCAGTAATACTTGGGTTGAGTTTGAGTGAAATCTGCCCTTTGATTTCTTTTAGTTGCAGTGCCACTTCGCCTGCAACTAAATCGATTCGCACATCGGGCGAGTCGGTCCAATACACATTAGGATGACCGACCAATTCAAGTAGCGCGGCCTCGTGATCGAGTGTATAGCCTGATTCGCCATAGTAACTATGCTCTGCGTGCGCATGCCTAACGATACGCAGGTCTTGTTCGCTCAAATAGCTCAGTGCAGGATCGTTGCCAATGCTGAGGCGTTTGAGTGCTACGGCGCGGCCTTTGCTCCATATGCCTTTGGCGTTGGTTTTTTGCTCTTTAGGCTCAATGACGACCGAGCCACGATACAAGCTGACCAGCCAAGCCAAACGCATATTGCTGGTATTGACGGCATTCGGCTTGGCATTGAGCATGCTTAAAGCGGTTAAGGCGCGTGACCAAGCCTCTTCGCGCGGAAAGAGTTCAATTAAAGGCTTTAAGTCACGAACCGCGTGCCAATTTGGCCGCAGTAGCTCGTCGCCAAATGCTTTGCTCATAAATATATCTAGTTCTTGGGTGACCCATTCGTATTCTTGCCAAGCGTGATGAAGTTTTTCACATTGGGTGCGCCAGTTGGCATCGAATGGATAATCGCGCCAATATAAAATCAGCAGCTCGATCAGCCCGATGAGGCCGTAATTGGCTGAGGGTGGCATTTGCGGATTGTTTTGGCACGACAGCCCAGTGGCGAGGTAATACACCCAGTCGATGTGGTCGGCGTACAGACCGTTGAGTTTTTCTTTTTTTGCGACTTCAAATTGCGTGACTAAGAGCTTGAGGTCGGCGTCTTGGCGCGTAGCGAGCAGGGCGAGGCTATACACAATACCGATGTGGCCATCAACCGCTATTTTGCGTTTATTGGTTTGCTGCTTTTCATGCGCAATCACATCGCTAGCGCGTTCCAGTACTGATTTGTAGTCGCCACGGCTTAGCCGCATGCTCATATCGGCATCAGTGATGAGATTTGGATTGATATTGAGGCATAGCTTGGTATACGTGGCCATCTCGCCACGTAATTGCGCTTGCCAAGCCAGTGTAATCAGAAATTTAGGCGTGGCAATTTGGTCTATTTTTTTCAGTGCGTATTGATATTGTGCTGAGGCTGGCGCGAGTAGCTGCGTTGCATAATACAAAAAATGGCTGAGTAAATTAGCTTGGGTTTGCGCTTCAACTTGTTCAAGGAAATGTAATCCCAGCGGGTGCTGAAAGAAAAAATGCACTGGATGCTGTAGTAGCGCGGCGTGGGTCAAATTGCCCGCAGCGAATAATGGCATCTCTTGTGACAGCGTGTCGGCGTCATTTAATAGCACCGAGTAAATACACATCTGAGCGTAACTTTGCCGTGAGGTACTTTCCCAATATTGCACGGAGGGTTTAACTTGCTGGGCGTTTTTAACCCAGTTACTCAAGGTTCCTTCGCTGGCCATCAAATCCAGTAATGGCCATTGCAGTTCAGGATCTAAATCAAAACCTGTGGTTTCTGTTTTGATCAGTTTGGCCACCATTAGCTTGCCCAGCATCGTTTTGACCGATAGCACATCCAGTGCGATTTTGTCGGCAAACGGTATGGTGGCATGTTGGCGTTTGAGTAATTCAATCAGCCGCGTTTGCCCAAGGCCGTGTCCGTAGACGGCAAAGGCGCAAAGAAATGGAAAGTATTCTTTAGGTATGCCTTTGAAGGCATTGATAGATATGCTGCTCATGTTGATACTGCTCATAATTAAACTAGCTCTCTAAGTAGTTCGTTGATACGCGCTGCACGTAGTGCGCTGGTCGGCCAGTCGCCATCAATGCGTAATTTGTCTTGGCCTTGCAGTTTGTAATTTTTCTTGCTTTGAATCAGCGTGATAATCTTCATCGGCTCAACCACGGTGTTTTGTGCAAAATGAACGATGATGGCGGTATCGGCGGCATCGATTTTGCTGATGCCCAGCGGTTTGGCGAGCATGCGTAGGCGATGGCAGTCGAGCAGCACTTTGGCAGGCTCTGGCAATAGGCCAAAACGATCAACCAATTCTTGGTGAATGTCGTTGAGTTCGTCTTTTTCATCGACACTGGCAAGACGTTTGTACAGCGACAAACGCTCGTTAATATCAGGGCAATATGCTTCTGGCAATAGGGCGGGCGAATGCAGATTGATTTCGGTGGTGACGCCCAAAGGTTGGGAGAGATCCGGCTCTTTGCCCGATTTAAGTGCTTTAACGGCTTCTTTGAGCATTTGCGAATACAGGGTAAAGCCGATTTCTTGCATCTCACCCGATTGCGAATCGCCAAGCACTTCACCCGCGCCGCGAATTTCCAAGTCGTGCATCGCTAGATAGAAGCCTGAGCCAAGTTCTTCCATTTGCTGAATCGCCTCTAACCGTTTTTTCGCATCTTTGGTGATGCCTTCCAGATCGGGAACCAGCAAGTAAGCATAAGCTTGATGGTGCGAGCGACCAACACGACCCCGCATTTGGTGCAATTGCGCGAGGCCAAATTTATCGGCGCGAT
>CAUPHX010000241.1:0-5379 GCA_963511125.1 uncultured Deefgea sp.
ATGACTTTGTCGGGCGCATGGCATAAAGTACGCACTGATCCTATTTTGAAATTCTAGGTAACCGCATTGTCTTGCTACGGTATGTCAACGTTTGAAGGCCCAATGATGGCGATCAAATCAGTGAATGCCTTGAGCCACTACACCGATTGGACTGTAGGTCACGTTCACTCTGGCGCTTTGGGCTGGGTAGCGATGATTACCATCGGTGCGATTTACTACCTCATCCCTCGTCTGTTTAACCGTGAAAAAATGCACTCAATCAAATTGATTGAAGTTCACTTCTGGTTAGCAACACTCGGCACCGTACTTTACATCGCGTCGATGTGGATTGCCGGTGTTACACAAGGTTTGATGTGGAGCGCGGTGAATCCGGACGGTACTTTGACTTATGCCTTTATTGAGTCAGTTAAAGCCACCTATCCGTACTACTTCATCCGTTTCTTAGGCGGTGCTTGCTTCTTATCTGGCATGTTCTTAATGCTTTACAACGTTCTGCGTACCGTATCTGAAGGCCAAGCCGTCGATGCGAAAATCCCAGCCGTTGCAGCGCACGCCTGATCGCGGAAGGAAAATTTAATATGAATAAGCTGCAAAAATTGGTTGAAGAAAATGTTTTCTATTTAATCATCCTTACTTTGTTCACACTCAGTATCGCGATGTTTGTAGAAATCTTGCCTCTCATGTTTAGTAAATCAGTAACGCAACCGATTGATGGGGTAAAGCCCTACAGCGCTTTGCGTTTGGCGGGTAGGGACGTATACATTCGTGAAGGCTGTTATGCATGCCACTCACAAATGATTCGTCCATTCCGCTCTGAAACTGAGCGTTACGGCCACTTCTCGGTGGCGGGTGAGTCTGTTTATGATCGTCCATTCCAAGGGGGTTCTAAACGTACGGGTCCAGACTTGGCGCGTGTTGGTGGTCGCTACTCTGACGAATGGCATCGCACTCACTTGATGAATCCACGTGACGTAGTGCCAGAGTCAAACATGCCCGCATTTGCCTTCTTGGCGACCCGCCCAGTGGACGCGGAAATGATGCCGAAAAAAATGACCGTATTGCGCAAATTAGGCGATCCATATACGGATGCTGATATTGCCAATGCTGCCAAAGACGTTGAAGGAAAAACTGAAATGGATGCCTTAATTGCGTATCTACAAGGTTTGGGTCTCGCACTAAAAAACAAAAGGTAAGCACGATGGATCTGCAAAATGAGATACGTATCATCGTTACCGTTGCTGGTTTTGTATTGTTTGTAGGCATCTGTTTCTGGGCCTTCAGTAAACGAAACAAAGCGGGTTTTGACGAAGAAGCAAAACGCGTATTCCTAGACGACGATTTGCCGCCATCAGACAAGCAGACCTAATGCGTTCGGAGAGTATGATGTTTTCGGAGAAAAAACATGGATGATTTTACAAGTAGTTTTTGGGGCTACTTCATTGCTTTCGTTTCGCTAGGCGGGATTTTCTATTGCGCCTACCTCCTCGCAACGCAAATGAAAGTAAAGCTCAAAAAAGGCGAAAAAGCGCAAGTTACCGGCCACGTTTGGGATGGTGACCTGGAAGAATACAACAATCCACTACCTGGCTGGTGGGTGGGGATGTTTATTCTGACTATCGTCTTTGCCTTGGGTTATTTGGCTTTGTACCCTGGTTTAGTTGCCTTTGGTAACATGAAAAACTGGAGTGCAACAGGTCAGTACAAAGCTGAAGTAGCTAAATCTGATGAAAAAACCAATGTTTTGTATGCTAAATACACAGCAATGCCAATCGCAGAAGTAGCTAAATCACCTGATGCAATTTTGATGGGCAAAAACCTATTTCAAACTTACTGTGTTCAGTGCCACGGCTCTGATGCACGCGGCGCGAAAGGCTACCCAAATCTAACCGACAGTGACTGGCTCTACGGTGGCTCACCAGAGAAAATCAAAGAGACGCTCAATGTGGGACGACATGGTCAAATGCCTGCATTTGGTGCCGCTTTTGGTGAACAAAAAGTACGTGACGTCGCCAATTATGTGATGAAACTTTCTGGCAATGCGTCTCACAACAATGTGCGTGCGGAACGTGGCGCAGCGACATTTGCTCAAGTTTGCGTAGCCTGTCACGGTACGGACGGCAAAGGCAACCAAGCCTTAGGTGCACCGAATTTGACGGATAACGTTTGGTTGTACGGCGGCTCAGAAAACACTATTACTGAAACGATCATCAACGGGCGAGCCAACGTGATGCCTGCTTGGAAAGAGTTTCTTGGCGATGGAAAAGTACATTTGCTATCCGCTTATGTGCTTAGCTTAAGCCACGGCCAAAAATAAAGTTTAACTATGTAACAGCATTCGGGCGGAGTTTTCCGCCCGTTTTTCATGAAAAGAACAATGTTAAAAATCTAACGATTTTCATCATTGTTTTTGCAAGGGCAACATCATGAGCAAGAAACTAAAAGACATCCCCATTAACGTCATCAACGTGAAAGACGATGGTGAATTCGAAGAAGTAATGCTCTACTCAGCACATAAAAAAATCTACCCCCGCTGGGTAACTGGCTTTTGGAATAACTGGCGAATTTTTTTCGTGATTGCCACCCAGCTCTTTTTTTATTGCATGCCTTGGCTGGAAATCAACGAAAGACAAGCCCTACTGTTTGATTTGGCCAATCGAAAATTTTACATCCTTGGCCTCGTCTTTCTGCCGCAAGACTTTATCTACCTCACCGCCCTACTCCTACTCTCTGCGTTTGGTTTATTTGCCTGGACTACGATTGGTGGTCGCCTCTGGTGTGGTTACGCCTGTCCGCAAACGGTGTATACCGAGATTTTTCTCTGGATAGAAAAGTGGGTAGAAGGCGATCGTGGCGCGCGAATTAAACTCGACAATGCGCCTATGAGCGCAAAGAAACTACGCCTAAAAGCCACTAAACACACGCTTTGGGTGCTATTTGCACTGTGGACTGGCTTTACTTTCGTCGGCTACTTTACACCGATTCGCGAATTGTGGAGCCATCTGCTTATTTTTGCCCTTTCTGGCTACGAAATATTCTGGATTCTATTTTACGGCTTCGCCACTTATGGCAATGCCGGCTGGTTGCGTGAACAAGTCTGTAAATACATGTGCCCTTACGCACGTTTTCAAAGTGCCATGTTTGATGCCGATACCTTAATTATCAGCTACGACCAAGAGCGCGGCGAAAACCGTGGCAGCCGTAAAAAAGGAAGCAACTATAAAGCAGAGGGTTTAGGCGACTGCATTGACTGTACGATGTGCGTACAAGTCTGCCCAGTCGGTATCGACATTCGTGATGGACTACAATACGAATGTATTGGCTGTGCCGCCTGTATTGATGCCTGTGATGAAATCATGGATAAGATGAACTACCCACGCGGCTTAGTTCGCTACACCACTGAAAACGCGCTAGAGCACAAATATCCTGAGCGCGATATTTTAAAGAAAATCAAACGCCCTCGCGTGCTCATGTATGCCGTGGTAATCAGCATCACTTTGGCGGTGACCATAGTCTCACTCATGATGCGCCAACCGATTCAACTCAATATTGAACGAGATCGCGTCGCCTTAGTTCGCGAAGTCGAGAATGGTCAACTCGAAAATACCTATCGCCTTATGATTCAAAATGCCAGTGAACATCCGCATACCTATTTAATCCGTGCGGAAGGCTTGCCAAATATGAAACTAATTGGCAAAAATTCAATCGAATTGGCACCTACCGCGATTAACGATATTTCGGTTCGACTACAAGTCGCTCCCGAACATGCCAAAGCTGGCAGCCATGCAATTAAATTCATCGTCACGGCCCAAGATGATCCAACGCAAACCATCACCGAAAAAGCAACTTTTATTGGACAATAAATATGAACACCGAACACGAACACAAGCCATGGTATAAGCACCCTCATGTATGGCTACTCATCACGTTCCCTGTGCTTGCCATTATCGGTGGCATGCATATGCTGTACTTAGCAGCGACCTCAACCGATAGCTTGGTCAGCGACAATTATTACAAAGAAGGCAACAATATTAATATCAACCAACGGCTGCAACTAGAAAAAGCCGCCGTTACCAAAGGCATAACTGGGCAAGTCTTTTTGGGTGAAGATCAAAAGTCGATTCGTGTGTTAGTCAATCAAAAGGATCTTGGTGCGCTCAAACTGAAGTTGGTGCATCCAACCATGGATGGTTTGGACCAAGAAACGATCCTCAATAGCACTGCAGGCCCCATGTACACTGGCACCTTGAAGCACACCCTGCAGCAAGGAAACTGGTATGTTGAATTGAGCGATAGCAATAAAACATGGAGTTTACGCAAACCATGGTCAACTCAGCGCAATGAGAGCCTCTCACTCCCTTAAGCACACTACGGCTGATTGATAATCAGCCGTTTTGCCATATTGAGTGAGCGCTAGGGCTGGTATAATCACCAACTCCCCAGCCTATACAGTGCGCCCTCATCTTATGTCGCTCCCTGAACTCCCCCGCGCCAATGAACGTCTGCAAATTGCCCAGCCGCACGGCTCCGCCGATGCCTTGCTGTTGGCGGATTACATCAAAGCCGCTCGACCGCTGGTGATTTTCACCGCCAATGCACAGGAAGCAGCACGACTTAAAGATGAACTCGGGTTTTTCCTGCACGACAAAACAGTCTTGCAGCTACCCGATTGGGAAACGCTACCCTACGATCATTTTTCACCGCACTCAGACTTAATCAGCGAACGCCTCGCCACCTTATGGCAAGTCAGGCAAAACGCAGTCGATGTGTTGATTGTTCCGCTGCAAACGGCGATGGGGGTATTGCCGCCGGTGGAGTTTTTAACGGCCACGACCTTCTTCATTAAAAAAGGCGACCCATTCAACGCAGAAAAACTGCGCGCTGATATGGCATTTGCGGGTTACAACCATGTCACCCAAGTCTACAGTCCCGGCGAATTCTCAATTCGTGGCGGTTTAATCGATCTGTTCCCGATGGGCAGTACGCTGCCGTTTCGTATTGATTTGTTTGATAATGAAATCGAGTCGATTCGAACCTTCGATGTCGACAGCCAGCGTAGCCTTTACCCTGTTCCAGAAATTCGCCTCCTACCAGCGCGAGAATTTCCGACCGATGAAGAAGGCCGCAAAAAATTCCGCCAAAATTTCCGCGAAGCGTTTGAAGGAGATCCTTCTAAAGCAAGGCTCTATAAAGACATTTCCAATGGCGTGGTTCCTGCTGGGATTGAATATTACTTACCTCTCTTTTTCGATGCCACCGCAACTGTTTTTGACTATCTACCACCAGAGGCAGTATTGGTCTTACACGGAGATTTACTAAAGGCTGCAGGGCAATACTGGCATGATATTGCTGAACGACACAAACTCAGTTACGGCGAAAAAG
>CAUPHX010000242.1:0-5376 GCA_963511125.1 uncultured Deefgea sp.
TACATCATCCCAAACGTGACTGCGGATGGCGCGGTGATGTTTATTCCCGCCGAGGCTGTTTTTGCAGAAATTCATGCCTATCACCCCGAGCTGGTGCAATACGCGATGGGTAAACGGGTATGGATTGTTTCACCAACAACATTGATGGCGGTACTCAACACGGCACGTGCGGTGATTAAAGACGTTGAGACGCGCAAGCAAGTTCACATCATCAAAGAGGCTTTAGGTAAGTTAGGTCAAGAATTTGGCCGCTTCGACAAGCGCATGAAAAATCTTGCTACGCATATTCGCCAAGCGCATGAAGATGCCATGGAGGTGAGTGTAACGAGCGAAAAAATATCTAAGCAATTTGTAAATATTGAGCAAGTTCGCCTTGAGGGCGAAGAACCCGTGCTCATCACAGCCGAATCCATATAGGGGTATCTTAATCTGGCCCTTTTTTGTGAATGGCTACATGAGAATACCCTATCTATTTATATCGACAATCAAGACCGTGTTGACTGCAATTGTCCGAGTTGCAATGAATTTGCTGGAGGTTCTCGATTACAAACTGCCATTCAAATACCGAAGAAATACCGAAGGCCGCATCATGTAGTCCCAAAAAAACGCCTACTGTTTGGTTCACAGCAAGGTCATCTACAGGTAAAATGATCGTGATTTGCTTTTGATCAAGTTTTATCCCCTTCCATACTTATAAAGGTATCGCCGTGTTAGTAGCCTACCGTCAACATGTTGCTGAGCGCGCCGCGCAAGGCATTGCTCCATTGCCATTGTCTGCACAACAAACCGCTGATTTGATCGCTTTGTTGCAAACCCCCCCTGCGGGCGAAGAAGCCTTTCTGGTTGAGCTACTAACTCACCGTGTACCTGCCGGTGTGGATGATGCTGCCAAAGTAAAGGCTGCTTTTTTGGCTGCCGTCGCCAATGGTACAGACACCTGTGCCTTAATTTCCCGTTCTAAAGCGGTTGAATTGCTCGCCACCATGCTCGGCGGCTTTAACATCAAACCACAAATTGATTTGTTGGGTGACGCAGAAGTCGGTCAGATTGCTGCTGCTGGCCTGAAAAACACCTTGTTGATGTTTGATTATTTCCATGACGTCAAAGAACTCGCCGATGCTGGCAACGCCAACGCCAAATCGGTATTGCAATCTTGGGCTGATGCGGAGTGGTTTACCAGCCGCCCAGAAGTACCAGCAAAAGTGACTGTGACTGTATTTAAAGTGACTGGCGAAACCAATACCGATGATTTGTCGCCAGCGCCTGATGCTTGGTCACGTCCTGATATTCCATTGCACGCCTTGGCGATGCTGAATAACCCACGCGAAGGCATCAATGCTGATGTGCCAGGTTCTGTTGGTCCAATGAAGCAAATCGTTGAGTTACAACAGAAAGGCCACCCAATCGCTTACGTCGGTGACGTAGTGGGTACCGGCTCAAGCCGTAAATCTGCGACCAATTCAGTGCTATGGTGGACTGGCGAGGACATTCCATTCGTGCCGAACAAGCGTTTTGGCGGTTATTGCATCGGCGGCAAAATTGCACCGATTTTCTTTAACACCATGGAAGACGCGGGTGCGTTGCCAATTGAATTCGACGTAACGAATTTGAACATGGGTGACGTCATCACGATTTACCCGTATGAAGGTAAAGTCGAAAAAGACGGCCAAGTAGTAACGACGTTCGAGCTAAAAACAGAAGTCTTGCTTGATGAAGTTCGCGCCGGCGGCCGGATTAACTTGATCATTGGTCGTGGCTTGACGTCAAAAGCCCGCGAAGCGCTTGGCTTGCCTGCGTCAACGATTTTCCGTCTACCGCAAGATCCAGCAGCATCGACCACAGGTTTTACGCAAGCGCAAAAAATGGTTGGCCGCGCATGTGGTTTGCCAGAAGGTCAGGGCGTACGTCCAGGCACATATTGCGAACCGAAAATGACTTCGGTAGGTTCGCAAGACACCACCGGCCCAATGACGCGTGACGAGTTGAAAGACTTGGCGTGCTTGGGTTTCTCGGCTGATTTGGTAATGCAATCGTTCTGCCATACTGCGGCGTATCCAAAACCAGTTGACGTTAAAACTCACCACACATTGCCAGAATTTATCCGCAATCGTGGCGGCGTTTCATTGCGCCCGGGCGACGGCGTGATTCACTCGTGGTTGAACCGCATGTTGATGCCAGACACTGTAGGTACTGGTGGCGATTCACACACCCGCTTCCCAATCGGCATTTCATTCCCAGCCGGCTCTGGCTTGGTGGCATTTGCTGCTGCAACAGGCGTAATGCCGCTCGACATGCCTGAATCAATTCTGGTTCGCTTTAAAGGCGAATTGCAGCCAGGCATCACTTTGCGTGATTTGGTGAATGCAATTCCTTTGTATGCAATCAAAGCAGGTTTACTAACCGTTGCTAAAGCCGGTAAGAAAAACGCCTTCTCAGGTCGTATTCTCGAAATCGAAGGTTTGCCAACACTTAAAGTTGAACAAGCATTTGAATTGACCGACGCTTCAGCAGAACGCTCAGCAGCAGGTTGTTCGGTTCGTTTGGATAAAGAGCCAATCATTGAATATCTCAATTCAAATATCGTTCTATTGAAATCAATGATCACCAACGGTTATGGCGATGCTAAAACCTTGGCGCGTCGTGTTGCCAGTATGGAAGCATGGTTAGCTAATCCAAGCCTGATCGAGCCAGATGCAGATGCCGAATACGCAGCCATCATCGAAATCGATTTGGCCGACGTGAAAGAGCCGATCTTGGCATGCCCGAATGATCCAGATGATGTAAAAATCTTGTCTGAAGTGGCCGGCACCAAGATTGATGAAGTATTTATCGGCTCTTGCATGACTAATATTGGTCACTTCCGTGCAGCAGGTAAATTATTAGAAGGTAAGCGCGATTTGCCAACCAAATTGTGGATCGCACCGCCAACTAAAATGGATGCCGAGCAACTGACAGCAGAAGGCTATTACGGTACTTTTGGCGCTGCGGGCGCACGTACAGAAATGCCAGGCTGCTCATTGTGCATGGGTAATCAAGCGCAGGTACGCGAAGGCGCGACGGTCGTTTCGACCTCAACGCGTAACTTCCCAAATCGCTTGGGTAAAAACACCAATGTGTATTTGTCGTCGGCTGAATTAGCTGCGATTGCATCGCGCTTGGGTCGTATCCCAACCGTCGCTGAATACATGGCGGATGTTGCGATTCTCGACAGCAAGTCAGAAGAGGTTTATCAATACCTAAACTTCAATCAAATTGAGTCGTACCAAGCTGAGGCGGACAAAGCGGTCGTTTAGTTTTACACCCACTCAACAAAATGCTCGCCTCGGCGAGTCTTTTTTTGCCTAAGCGCTTCATTGCTAACGGTTTTCGCCTTGCGTCTATAGTTGAATTCAGGCAAAATCAACGCCTTTTTTCGCGTCAAGCCGCTTGGTTTGATTTTCATATTGATGGCTTGCCCACCCATCGGGCGTCAGTTGTATTGACGAACAAAGTGGCAAGACCTTCTAGCCCAGGAGGTATTGGACATGTCCAATCTGGCTACGGCGGCAGCCGTGTTAAAAAATAGTGCGCCATTGGATTTCGCAACGCCTCTGCCTGTTGCGGCGTACTTTGACGAAGCTTTATTCAAGCAAGAACTTGCCCACCTATTTGCGAAAGGCCCGCGCTACATTGGTCACGAGTTGATGACGCCTGAAGTGGGTGACTATCACGTCCTAGAGGCCAGCAATGGCGCGCGCTACTTAAAGCGTACCGATGAAGGCATTAAATTGCTCTCCAATATTTGCCGTCACCGCCAAGCCAAAATGCTCGATGGTCGCGGCAGTGCCTCACACACCGTTTGCCCCTTACATCGCTGGACTTACGATCAGCATGGCCAATTGCTTGGTGCGCCGCATTTTGCCGAAAAACCTTGCCTACATCTGCCTGAAACGCCACTCCAAAATTGGAATGGCTTACTGTTTGAGTCGGGTCGTGACATTGAGTGCGACTTAAAAAACCTTGGCGTTCGCGAGGATTTAGACTTCTCCAAATATGTATTTCACAGCATTGCCGTGGATGAATACGAAGGAAACTGGAAAACCTTTATCGAGGTTTACCTCGAAGATTATCACGTCGTGCCATTTCATCCTGGCTTGGGCAAATTCGTTGATTGCAATGAATTAAAATGGGAATTTGGCGACTGGTATTCAGTACAAACAGTGGGCGTTCATCATGATTTGGCGCGACCAGGGTCCAAAACTTATCAAGACTGGCATGAGCAAGTTAAGCGCTATGATCATGGCAAAACACCCAAAAATGGTGCCATTTGGTTGACTTACTACCCCAATATCACGGTCGAGTGGTATCCGCATACTTTGGTGATTTCAACGATTATTCCAACAGGGCCGCGCAGCTATAAAAACATCGTCGAATTTTACTACCCCGAAGATATTGCCTATTTCGAGCCAGACTTTGTGACTGCCGAGCAAGCGGCTTATGCAGAAACAGCGGTTGAAGACGTGGAAATCATCAATCGAATGGAGGCTGGGCGCGCCGCCCTGTATGCTGAAGGACGCAATGAAGTCGGCCCTTACCAAAGCCCGATGGAAGATGGCATGCGTCACTTTCATCAATTTTTACGTCGAGAACTGGGTGACGCCATACCGGATTTTTGATGAGCTGAATAATCAAATCAAAAGCGACTTAGGGCGCTTTTAATTTGATTAAAAATTATAATTACATAAACGTATCTAGCCCTAGCCCATTGCAAATAAAGCTTGTGTGAATATACCGCCTACTTTTAATACAATCCCAAGTCACCCAAAACCAAATAAGTTATTTTCACATGTAACACATGATGAGACCCATACTAAAATCGTTCAGCCAACAAACTCAATTTCATCACTAGCACTCACGCACAATCCATTGAAATAAAGTGTTTTTGCGTGATGTGTTCACAACGACTACAGGATCATGGTTTGCGTACCCAGCGCAAGCGGTTAGAATAGGGCGCTTGAGGGAGTGCTTATGCGTTTATTAGTAAGTAATGATGATGGTTATTTTTCACCGGGCATTGCTGCGTTGGCGATGGCGCTTGGCGAGCTTGGGGAAACGTTGGTTTGCGCCCCAGAGCGAGATCGCAGTGGCGCAAGTAACTCCCTTACGCTAGATCGGCCACTATCGGTCCGCGAAGCACCTTCTGGATTTTTTTACGTCAACGGCACGCCAACTGACTGCATTCACTTGGCCGCCACTGGCTTAATGAATGAGATGCCCGACATGGTGGTATCTGGCATTAATCACGGCCCCAATATGGGCGATGACACCATTTATTCAGGCACCGTAGCGGCGGCAACCGAGGGGTTTTTGCTAGGCATCCCATCGATCGCAATTTCA
>CAUPHX010000243.1:0-5358 GCA_963511125.1 uncultured Deefgea sp.
CAACAACAATCTGCGTTGATATGCGTATGTATGATTCAAAAGGTACTCAATTTGGTCGGGCAACGACTGAAATGAAATGGCCGAACTCTGATTTGTACCATCGTCTTTTGCCACTTATTAAAGCGGCTCATGAAGCAAAACAACCTTTTATGTGTGAAATTACACGTGAAGAGGTTTCAATTGGTAAAGGCCAATCTCGCATGGAATTAACTGAAATTCAGCCATTGCCACTAAAACAACAACAGCAACAGCAACCTAAGCCCATTTAATCATGGCTCAAATTCTTGAAATTTGGATTGTTCAAGATCGAGAAAGTGGGCTATTCCTTGCTCCTATTGATGGTGATACGGGCTTTGTTCAGTACATCACCCAAGCGGGACATTTTGAAGATGCTCTCTCTGCCATTGAAACGGCTCAAGATCACTTAGGCCATAACGCAATTATTTTTAATTGCTTTGTGAATAAAAAATAACAAATGAGAGGTTTAATACTCTCATTTAAAAGAGTAAGAAATAATCAATTCCCGACTTCGAAGGTGATTTTAAGTGTTTACTGATTTGAGCTTAGAAGATACGGTTTTGATCATTTCGGCCATATGCGCGCTTTGGGCTGTCGCATATGTTTTTCGTGTAGTAATTCGTTCTATTAATGATAGGGATGATTCAAATGATTAAAAATGTAAAAGTTTTACTCGGTGCTGTTGCTCTTCTTGCTGCTGGTTTCTCTCAGGCTGCCCCTGTAACGGTTGATGTAGCTGATGTCGTAGCAACAATCACGGGCGGCGTTGCTGTTGTTTCTTCAATCGGTGTAGCTGGTCTCTCGATTGCTGTTGTTATTAAATTGTTTAAATGGGTTCGTGGCGCTTTGTAATCCCCCCGCAACAAAAAAGGGGCTTCGGCCTCTTTTTTTTGGTCACATAAAATGAAAACAAATCATGCTAACTTTTATACTTATTTTCGCTTTTTTATTTGCGTTTTGGCTTATTTTTACAGCGTAATAACTTTTGCGGCCACTGAATACACTTATGATAATAAAAAATATGCTTCTTCATGTCCTGCCGCTGTAGATGTATCTGGTTTGGTTAATACACCTGAATTTCCAAGCTGTAAAGCTTCTCCTCACGAAACTTTTAAGCACTATGCTTATATTATGCCATCGAATGGCTGCGTAACTTTTGCAACTGTTCAGTGTTCTTTTCGAGAGGCTCAACCAACCCCAACTCCGCCCCCAGCCCCTAAAAACTGCCAACCACAAGCAGGGCAATCGGCCGGTAAATTAATTTGGTCTTTAACTTCGGCTGGTGATAATAAAGGTAGTTCGTGTAATTCAGGTTGTAAGACAACTGCCAATGATTACAAGTGCGGTTTGGCTTCTGGTAAAACCTATTGCACAGGCCACGCCGCATATACTGGGCAAACGTGTACGGGAACAGAAAACCCCAACGCTGATGCGCAAACAGAAACGCCAAACCCAACACCCAAGCCAACATTACCTCCTCATGTAACCCCAACGCCCCCGCCTTTAACTGATGCACAAGAAACGGCTAAATGTGTCGCCAAAGGAAAAACTACGGGCACGATTAACGGCAAAATTATTTGCGTGAATCCTTCACCAGATGCACCAACAACTGAAACAAAAACATCCACGTCAGAAAAAACAAATCCTGATGGCTCTAAAACCGAGACAAAAACCGAGACAACTACAACTGATAAAGGCGATGGCAAAGTAAAAACCGACACCACAAAAACCACTAAAACCCCCGAAGGTGGTACACGGCCAGATGGCAGCAAATGCACCATGGTCGGCGGTTGTACTGATGTTGAGGGCGAAGGCAAAGAAGAGCCTAAAACTGATTTTTGCAAAGATAACCCCAACGACGATAAGTGCAAAAAACAGGCTGATGATTCCGTGACAGGCTCTTGTGATGCCTTTAAATGCTCTTCTGACGATGTAGTTTCTTGCGAGATTGCTAGAATTAATTGGAAATCTTACTGTGAATCAACACCAGATAAAGATGATGTTTTGGTTAAATTAGGCAATGAAGTAATAAAAAATAACGGAAATATGTCTACAGATATGCTTGAAGGTATAAACGGAACTTCTGCCGATGTTATTGCTATTGATACCAAACTAATATCACAAAAGCGTTTTTTACAATCGGGTTGCTGGTCTGATTTAAAACTAGAAATTTATGGCGGTAGATCATTAATTATTCCGTTTTCAATATTGTGTTATTGGCTTGAATTATTCGGCAAATTAATAATTCTATTTTCTTGGATTGCTTCGGCTCGCATTGTTATGGGATTTAAAAATTAATGGCGCTTCCTTTACTCATTCCAGCAATCATCGGCGGTTTTGTCTCGGCTGCTGGTACGTTGATTGGTCAAGCTATGATTTCTATCGGCGTAGGCTTTATCACGTATACAGGCTTCAAGGCTTTTTTAGATGAAATCCAAGCGCTGGCGATAGATCAATTTGACGGCCTCCCCATTATGATTTTGCAGGGTGCAGGCATGATGAAGCTCGACGTTGCAATCTCTATGCTGTTCAGTGCCTATGCTGCGCGATTACTATTGCAAGGCCTCACAGGTGACAAGATGAAGAGGTTCGCCATTAAATGATTTTCTTAAAAACAGGGCTTCCGCGAAACGGCAAAACGTTGCATACAATCCAGCAAGTGATGGAGTTAAAAAAGCTCTCCGATAAGCTGCATGCACAAGACCCAAGCAAACACCCCCTACGAGAAGTCTACTATTACGGCATACCAGGTATTAAGGTGCCGGGCTGGATATTAATCGAATCAATGGAAGCCTTGCAAAAATGGTATGAGCTGCCTACAGGCTCAATCATTGTGATTGATGAATGCCAAGAGATTTTTAGACCACGCGCCAATGGTTCCGCTGTTCCGCCGTATATTAGCAAATTTGAGACCCACGGCCACCGCGCTCATGATGTCTTTTTGATTACTCAGCATCCAATGTTAATCGACGGAAATATACGCCGACTAGCTGGCTGTCACATGCACGTAAAACGCACCTTTGGTGCTGAGTCGTCAATTATTCACGAATGGTCAAGCGTCAAAGAAAACTGCGATAAAACGACAAAAGACAGTATTAAACACGTTTGGAAATACCCAAAAGAGATTTACGAGCTGTATACCTCGGCTGCTGGCCACACTGTAAAGCGAAGCATCCCTAAGAAAGTAATAGCGTTGCTTCTGCTGCCTATATTAATCATCGGCGCTGTATACATGGCCGTAACACTATTTTCAAAAATGATTGATAAGTCTGGCAAAAATGAGGCGCTAACAGCCTCCGCTGCCGCGTCAGTCGCTTCAACTGATGCAGCAAATAGGCCTCCGCAAAAATTAGACTGGATGGCACAACAAAAGCCAAGAATCGAAGGTCTTCCGCATACCGCGCCAGCTTATGATGATTTAACTAAGCCGCAACAGGTTCCCGCGCCTCAGGCTTGCGTAGTCATGCGCGACAAATGCAAGTGCTATACTAACCAAGCAACGCCTATAAGCACCCCTGATGATCTTTGCCGCTCGATTGTACAGAACGGAATCTATTTACCCCATCTTCCCCCTGCACAGGCTACCCAAGATGAATTACAACGACGATATGATGCTCAGGGAGTACAGCAAGAGCAAACCTAAGAGCAAATTTTGGGTTTTCTTCTTTTTCGGGTTCGGCCTTCTTACTATTACGCTATTGCTTGCATATAAAACAAACAATCTCCCGCACTGGACACTAATCATCGACGGCAATAAATGGGAATGGGTGCGCGATGACCCTAAATACTTAGCCCAACAAGCCCAAAAACCACTTGATGATGTTGATGCATACAATCAACAAGTTATCGCAAACAACAAAGCAGCATTTGAACAGCGTCAAGCAGATCAACAACACGTTGAACAAGCTCTGGCCGAGATTGAATCACGCGAAGAGCCTCCCCAAGTCCAGCAAACCACACAAACGGGCATCATCACTAAATGCCTAAATGCTGCTGGCCGTGTCGTATATCAGGAAAATAACTGCGAATCGACAGGCTTAAAACCCGTTAAGGTGCTAAGCCAAACTGAGCTAAAAGGCTCCCGCGCTGATGCTCAAAATACTGAAATATTGCAACGCAACATAGAGCAAGAATACAAACCCGCTGTGGTTGCAATCAATCCCGACGAAAAGAGAAATTCTGAATATTGCCGCGATATTGATAGCCAACGTGAAAATATACGTTCACAACAACGTATTAGCTCACGCCAATGGCACCGAGATGAATACACAAGGCTTAGCAAGATTTGGCAATCTGAGTGCTTAGGATAGAAAAGGGGCTTTCGCCCCTTTATTTTTGCGTGTCAAGCGGTCGTGGAATAAATGCGCAAAGCGCGTTTTATGCCGCGAAAGCCGCTTTACTCGCAAGGTTTTTAAATGCTCAGCAAGGGAGGAGGAGGGGTTGCCGTTCCCCCGCCTGCTCCCGCCGCCCCGCAAGCAAGGGCGGGTTTGGGCAGCGCCCAAGGTCTTAGCAGGGGCAAGGGGCTGTAAGCTCTGTCCACTTTCAAAAGTAAAAACATCGTAAAAATCTAACCAAACAAGTTATGAAACATTAAGCCCAAACTCGCTTCAAGCCCACATTGCTTTTTGTAATAATCGCGCTGCCTTATTAAACCTTCGATTAACTCGCTCTGGCCTGTACACAAGCTTCTATCAATTCGGTAATCGGCGATTGATCGGCACTCATCAACTGTAATTGCACCTTTGAAATTGACAAACGGGGGAAACAAGCGATTCTCAACAAATCGCCAGTTAGACCAAACGCCGCAAAAATTTGGAACTTTTCCAAGTGACTTAAATTGTATGAGTTGATAGGCCATATACGGAACAGGTTCAACACCGTCTCGCCAGTTCAAAACTGTACTGATACCAACACCACAAAGCAGCGCCAAATCTGTTGCCGTATCGCTAAAAAGACACAACATCAAGTCATTAGAATTACACTTAAATTCAGTTTTTGGAAATTTACGCATTAAAACACCATAAAAAAAGCCCGTCTGAGTTGACGGGCTGCGAATGGTTGCAGCATTTTAGCAACATTTTAAAAAATATTTTTTAGTACAGAGTAGGGCTTTAATTTTACGCTGGGTCGATTTCACTCTTCTTATCAACTTTACATAATATACATTATGCGATGCATTGTAGCCAAGTGCGAAAAAACATGACTTAGATCAAACGCGTCCTCGTCAATAGTCATTAACCTAGCGCTATGCAGTTAATCAAGCAAACCAATGCGCCACTTAGCAAACCTGGCTTGATAAAGAATATTTCGTGAGTCATGTTAATGTTTTACAGAATAGTA
>CAUPHX010000244.1:0-5328 GCA_963511125.1 uncultured Deefgea sp.
CCCAGCCAACGCGACGTATCTGGAGCTGCGCCGGTTTTTACTTGAGTTACAAACCTCACCCGGGGTTCGTGTTGAAAGTTTGAATTTGCAAAGACAACAAATCTCTGATGACCGATTGGCGATTCAAGTTCAGCTATCGTATTTGACGGAGGTGCGCTAATGCTCTCTCGTCCACTACAAATTGTGCTTGGCCTAACCTTAGCGACCGCGGCTTATCTATATTGGCAAGAAAGCAATACTGAAGCACCTGAATTAGACAGTAAAGCACGCCCAGCACAAAAATCGATTCAAAAAGTGGCGAGTGAAGCGGCCAGTAAGCCCGCAATCGCCACCGATCAATCATCTGCAGCAAGCGCAGCATCGGTCGTGACTGGTATTGGTATTGCTGACTTATTTCCAAAACAATCATGGGTACCACCGCCTCCACCAACACCAACGCCAGCGCCGCCACCACCAACACCGGTGCCGGTTGCACCACCTTTACCTTTCCAAGTTGCTGCAACATGGAAAGAAAATAATACGCTGTACGTGGTCGTTGAAGGACAAGGCCAATCGATTGTCCTCTGCACGAAATGCGATACCCTAGGCCGAATTCAGCCTGGAGAGAGCTTATTGGGTAGCTACCGCCTCGATAAACTCACGACAGATATGATGACGTTTACTTATTTACCACTCAATCAGCAGCAATCGCTGCCGACAGGAGGAACGCCGTGAAACGAGCGTTAATGACCTCAATGCTATCGATTGCCTTTCTAGCGGGTTGTGCCGCTGATGTGGCGCGATATAAAGCCGAATCATTCCAAGAAGAAGGCAACCCAGAGGCGGCACTAAAAACGCTACAAGCGCAAATGGTCAGTTCGCCAAATGACTTGCAGCTTCGCGTGGCCTTTCAATCATCGTTGCTCCAATACACATCTCGCCTACAAAATGAGGGTGATCAAGCGCGCGCTCGCGGCGATAGCGCACTGGCAATTAGCCGCTACCAGCAGATTCTTAGCTGGGAGCCGAATAATATGCGCGCACTTGAGGGGCTACGCCTGGTTGAAATTGGCATTCGCCATACTTCAATGACGAAGTATGCGATGGAAATCAAAGACACTCGCCCTGATGAAGCCCTGACTATTGTCAGCCAAATCTTGACGGAAAATCCTCGGAATACGGAAGCTCGAATTCTACGCAACGACTTAGAAAGCAGAAAATCTCGCGAGGCCAGCTTGCGGCCTGCGCTCGCTCTGGCGCTGAAAAGCCCGATCTCCTTGCAATTTCGCGATCAAAGCATGATGAGTGTGTTTGATATTATTTCGCGAATTGGCAATGTGAACTTTATCTTTGATAAAGATGTTCCTCCTAATCTGAAAACCACGATTTATGCACGAGACACCACGGTTCAAGACGTCATCAACTTAATTTTGGCGACCAATCAACTGGATAAAAAAATTCTGAATGACAATACCATTCTGATTTATCCAAAACGCCCTGATAAAGACCGCGATTACAAAGACATGGTGATGCGGACATTCTATCTATCGAATGCTGATCCTAAACAAGTGCTGTCGATGATTAAGCAAATGGTAAAAACTCGTGATGTGTACATCGACGAGCGCCTCAGCATGCTCGTCATGCGCGATACTCCCGAAGCGATTGCCGTGGCTGAACGCTTGATTGCCGCGCAGGATATTCCACAGTCAGAAGTCTTGATGGATGTTGAGATTCTTGAAGTGAGCAACACCGATGTACTCGACATGGGGATCAAATACCCAGGTTCGGTATCCGCAACCGTCTATGGCAATACCATTGGCACTGCACCACCTACGATTACCAAGAATCTTGACGGCACCACCGTAACCACATCGTCATCGACACTCACTGCAGGATCGGTCACCTTAGATCAATTGAGAAACATCAACAGCAGCGACGTTTTGGTGAACTTAGGCGTGCCAACCGTGACCGCCAACTTTAACCAAACCAAAGGTAAGACCAATATTTTAGCCAACCCTAAAATTAGGGTAAAAAATCGAGACAAAGCTAAAATCCTAATTGGTGAGCGTGTTCCTGTCGTAACGACCACGGTATCAAATGGCACGACCACTGAAAACGTCAACTACCAAGATGTGGGATTGACATTAAATGTTGAGCCTATCCTCACCGTAGATAATGAGATCAGCGTCAAAGTCTCGCTTGAAGTATCGAACATCACCAAAACCATTCCAACCAAAGGTGGTTTGCTCGTCTACCAAATTGGTACGCGTCGCGCCGAAACCAATATGTCGGCGCGTGATGGTGAAACTCAAGTCTTGGCGGGTTTATTATCCCGCAGCGAAGTGGATGCTGGCTCTGGCTTGCCATTCCTCAGCTCAGTACCTGGATTTGACCGCATCTTTGGCACGAAAAGCTCAAGCAAAGAAAAAACCGAGCTTATTTTGCTAATCACGCCGCGCGTAGTCCGCTCATTGCCATTGCCGTCCAGCCATATCACCAATTTTGATAGCGGTACCGAAGGCGCAATGAGTACCGATCCGCTGCGCTTGCGTAATTCATCAACAATAACAATCAATAATCAAGGTGGACAGCCCGCACCCTACATTCCGCCACCGGAACCTCAACCAGCACCTCAGCAAGCGCCTCAGCCGCAGCAACAAGCGGCGCCAGCACCGGCCACCCAAGCTGAACCTGAGAAGCCCGCCGCAACGCCAGTACCGCGCACAGGAGGCATGGGGCGTCGTTAACATGAGGAATAATCGCGGTTTTACGCTCATCGAGCTGATGGTCACCTTGACCATCCTAGCAGTACTTGCGACAGTGGCATTGCCCTTGTCGCAAGTTGCCGCGACTCGAAATCGAGAAGATGATTTACGCCGTGCCTTGTGGCAAATCCGCAGTGGGATTGACCAATATAAAGCGGCAGTCGATACCAATCGGGTGAATAAATCACTCGATGAATCGGGCTACCCGCCAACCCTAGAAACCCTGGTCGACGGCGCCAAAGATTTAAAAGACCCGGCAGGAAAAAAAATCTACTTTCTGCGCCGCCTACCCCGTGATCCTTTTTGTGATTGCCCGAGCAAAACCAACGCGCAAACTTGGGGTTTACGCAGCTATGCCAGCCCAGCCGACTCCCCTGCTGAGGGGCGCGACGTGTATGATGTCTACTCTACCTCTGGGCAAACGGGCCTAAATGGAGTCCCCTATCGTGAATGGTAAGCCACATCGGGGATTTACCCTGATTGAACTTTTAGTTGTATTAGCCATTATGGCCAGCTTATTGACGCTGGTTGTTCCTCGCTACTTCCAGCAAACCGACCGAGCACAAGAGACCGTACTCAAACATAATCTCGTTGCAGTGCGTGATGGTATCGATAAATTTTTTGCCGACACTGGGCGCTACCCAGCCAACCTAGACGAGCTGGTGACTAAAAAATATTTACGTGAATTGCCACTAGACCCCATTACAGGCAAACGTGACTCATGGATTATTGTCGCCCCTGAAACGGGCAATGGCGTCTACGATCTAAAAAGTGGCGCAGAAGGGACCAGCAACGATGGCTCACCATTTAGTAGCTGGTAAGCGCTCCTATTCTCGGCAAACTGGCTTCGCTTATGTGTGGGCGCTGATGTTGGTGCTCATCATGGGGATTTACCTTGCGCAAGTTGGCGAGGCATGGCACAACCGGATTCAGCGCAGTAAAGAAACAGAACTGATGCGGATGGGCAATGAGATTCGCTTAGCGATCAAACAATATCATGAGCAGCAATCGGCAGGTGGTGCGCAGTACCCGAAAAGTTTAGACGATCTAGTCCAAGATCCCCGTGTCCCTTTCCCGCGGCACTACCTACGCAAAGCCTACAAAGACCCGATCACTGGGGATGACTGGTTATACATCGGCGGCCCTGGCGGTGGTTTTATGGGCGTACAAAGCAAATCCAACGCCAAACCGTTAAAATTGGATAACTTTCCCGAAGAATATGCCAACTTCAAAGATGCAAAATCGTATCAAGACTGGCGTTTTGCTCATTGGCCCAATCAAGGCACAGGGCGAACTCGCTAGAGGGTATTTAATTGAACGTCATGCAAATCAATGGCCACAATCAAATACCCACACCAAATCAAGCGTAATAGCGTTGTGAGAATTCTAACATTCGCTCAATCGGCAAACGAGCGGCATCCATATCCGCCGGCGTTAAGTAATCAATTTCTGTCCCCTGACCTGCCTGAGCCTTGGTCACGGCATTGATCGTATTCATCTTCATATACGGGCACGAATTACATTGGCAACCCGCATAAATCGGCGCTTGCTCAATCTTCAAATCTGGACGCGCCAACCGCATATTGTACAAAATGCCGTCTTCGGTCGCGACGAAGATCACGCCATCAGGCTCTTTATCGTAGGCCTTGATCCAATTGAGCATCCCTGACGTCGAGCCAACATAATCGGCCTGCTTGAGCACCGGCAGCGGGCTTTCTGGGTGCGCAATGAGGTATTTTGCCGTTGTGCACGCGGCAAATGCTTCATCGAGTGCGGCCTGATTAAACTTATCATGCACTTCGCACACCGCCGACCACAAAGGCATCTCGTAGCCGTGCTGGAAGTTCAAATACGCGCCCATATTGTAATCAGGCGAAAAAATCACTTTTTTACCTTCGGCATACAGATGCGCAATGATGTCATCCACATTGCGGCTAGTCACAATCCAATCGCTCAATGCTTTGTGCTCGGCAGAGCTATTGATGTACGACACATGCACATGATCAGGATAGGATTCGCGCCAAGCTTTTAGCGCCGTCACATCGGTCTGTGTTACCAAGGAACAGGTTGAACCTGCATCTGGCAAAATCACAGTGGCATTCGGGTTCAAAATCTTGGCAGTTTCAGCCATAAAACGGACACCCGCAAACACAATAATGTCGGCGTCTGCATCACGCGCAAACAACGACAATTCTAAGCTATCGCCAACTTTATCGGCCATTTGCTGAATTTCAGGGGCAGTATAATAATGAGCAAGCGTGACAACGCGGGGCATGGGCGATCCTCAATCAGGCAAATCACAAAGGCGATGTGGCATACACATCGAATTCAATCCCCGAATATTATCACGGTCACCGCTGCAAACTCAGCCCTAAATACCACTAATATCGATACAAACACCGAATTGAAGCAAAAAAAATTACACTTAGGCTTGACACCTCAGCGCCCCTTGTCCATAATTCGCCTCCTCTGCAAATCACATGAAATGCAGACACGGATGCGGGATTAGCTCAGTTGGTAGAGCGATACCTTGCCAAGGTATAGGTCGAGAGTTCGAGTCTCTTATCCCGCTCCAAATAATAGG
>CAUPHX010000245.1:0-5312 GCA_963511125.1 uncultured Deefgea sp.
ACCGAGTGTCAATAATGCGTGATTTTCATCGTCCAACCACTCAGCAGTCAAACGTCGTTCAGGATAATCAGCGTGTAGCGCGGCGTGAATAATGCCATCGATCAGCGCAGGAGAAACCAAACCCTTCAGTTCGGCGCGTGACGCAGCAAAAACACCCGCTGGTTCACCAAAGGTTCTTAATAAAAGTAATTGGCTACGAACCCCTAATCCAGAGATTAGAGAGAGTCGTAGCCAAGGTTCTAATTCAGTATCAAGCAATTTATTCTGCCGTAGCAGCTGCCTCAGCTCTGGCTTCATCACCGATATTCAACGGCAAAGTACTATCCAACACGAGCGCATATGATACTTTTGGGAATACACGATAAACGAATAAGTTGCCACTCTTGATTGGCGGTGTATACCGAGTCGGCTCAGATTTTAATTCTTTTTTGATTTCTTTCGGCGCTTTATAGGCAAACAAGACAGTCCCCATATCCACACCATCTAGCGCGCCACGATTGAGCACCACGGTGGTTAAGGAGCCAGCTTCAGTCACGCCACCATAGGTAGAAATAACTTTCCCAGTAATAGCTTGCGACGGCAAGTGGGGCACATAATTGACGAATGGTTTTTCAGGTGCGCGAATTAAGCGATCGCCAACTGTGATTTCTTCGCGGCTACTCACCACCACCAAAGTTGAAACATCACCTTCGCGCTTAACACGGATATCACCTAAATAAGTAACCTCAATCCCAATCACTTCTTTCGGATCATCTGGATTGGTCAGTTGCTTGCCTTTGCGGAATGCTTGCCAAGTTTCACCAGCCTGAGTGTCGCCTAAATCAACCGAGTAAATTTGCTCGCCAGGGCCAAACAACAAACGATTATCAGGGCCAGCCGCAATGCGTGGCGCAGCAGTGAAGTCTTCCACACTCATTACGAGGGGTTTTGATAAGAACGGCTCAATCGAGCCTTGCGGAATACTCGTCACCGCATCATTCGACAATGGGGTTTCGCGAACTCTTGGGCTTAATTTACCATTCCCACCGCGACCGTCGACTTTTTGATTCTTAAGTAGTTTTAAGCGTGGTTTACCGCTTGAAGTATCTAAAACGATCACGTCGCCAGGGTAAATCCAATGCGGATTTTTGATCTCTTCTTTGTTGAGCTGCCAAATTTCAGGCCAGCGCCAAGGTTGGCTCAAAAATTTACCCGAAATGCCCCATAAGGTATCCCCCTTAACCACAACATAACGATCGGGCGCGTTCTTAGCTAATTTTAGTTCATCAGCTAGCAGCGGAGCAGATACAAAACCCGCGACGAGAAGCAAAGAGATAATGGATTTACGCATAATGATTTGAGTCCAGTTCTTACAGGCCATCGGTCTGCAAGCAAAATTCAAAAGAAGTTCATCAAATAGGGGCTTGATTTAACAGCCAAATCAACCCATATCCAATATAATATATTCTATAGCTTATCTATTATTAATTCTGCATATAAACTTTTGGTCTAGCAAGCAAACATGGCAATTTTAAACATTCTGCACTATCCCGACGAGCGCTTACACACAATTGCGCAGCCTGTGACTGTTTTTGATACAGTCCTTCAACGTCAAATCGATGACATGGCTGAAACGATGTACGCCGCCCCCGGCATTGGCTTGGCCGCATCGCAAGTGGACTTTCACCAACGTTTAGTTGTTATAGACATATCGGAAGAGAAAAACGAACTACTTGTTTTGATCAATCCAGAAATTATAAATGCCGATGGTCACACCACCTATGAAGAAGGTTGCTTGTCAGTTCCCGGTATTTATGAAGAGGTTGAGCGGGCAGAAACACTGACTGTTAAAGCCTTAGATCGTCACGGCAAGCCATTCACATTACAAGCCGATGGTTTACTCGCCATCTGCATTCAGCATGAAATGGACCACTTAGACGGGAAAATTTTTGTCGAAAAATTATCTCGACTCAAGCTCAATCGCATTATGCAAAAGATTAAAAAGAATCAAAAAAAGACCATGTAAGGCTAATTACTGCTGGGGTGGTTATTTTTGCTGAATGAAGCTGAACCAGAGAAATACACCGCGCAGCGTTCTTCCCTTTTAACTGTTCAGACCATTTGAGATTGAACAGCAATCAACTGACTCAACTGACAATTTAACCAGACAGATCAATGAAAATTATTTTTGCAGGTACGCCCGATTTTGCTGCTGAAGCGCTCAGTGCTTTGATCTTAGCGGGTCACGAGATTGTACTGGTCTTAACTCAGCCTGATCGACCCAGTGGTCGCGGCATGAAACTCACGCCTTCAGCAGTCAAAACAGTCGCCCTCGCGCAAAACATCCCGGTCTATCAACCCGAAAAATTGCGGACGCCAGAGCAGCAAGCCCCGCTAATGGGTATTGACGCAGACGTAATGGTTGTTGCTGCCTACGGACTTATACTCCCACAATTGATTTTAGATTTGCCACGCTTGGGCTGTCTTAACATTCATGCGTCGTTGCTTCCACGCTGGCGAGGCGCGGCGCCGATTCAGCGCGCGATCTTGGCAGGTGATTCAGCAACCGGGATTACCATCATGCAGATGGATGCAGGACTCGACACGGGCGACATGCTCTCGATTCATACGACGCCGATTACTGCTGAGGACAATGCACAGACATTACACGACAAATTAGCTGTGCAAGGCGCGCAAGCGATTGTGCAGGCATTAGCTAATTTGAACGCGCTAGCACGACAAGTTCAACCGATAGACGGTGTAACTTACGCCGCAAAACTCAGTAAAGAAGAGGCTTTGATTGATTGGTCACAAACGGCCGAACAACTCGATTTAAAAATTCGCGCCTTCAACCCCTTTCCTAGCGCTCAATCGGCCCTCGATGGCCACATGATTAAAATATGGCGCGCCAGCCCCGTCGACCACGGTGGCGCAGTCGGTACTATTATTGCAATCGACAAAGAAGCAATTACCGTTGCTTGCGGCTCGGGTGCTTTACGTATTACCGAGTTACAAAAATCAGGTGGCAAACGCCTAAGCACGTCTGCTTTTTTAGCGGGATCGCCGCTTGACGTCGGCATGCAATTTGACTGCGCGGCTTAGACAGAACTTTAAGCAAAACATGGACACTTTGATATAGAACCCGCATCGATTTAATGCACGCGCCGCACCAGAACAAGATAGAAGTCGCCGAATAAAACGGCACGAACCTAAACAGCAGAGCGCATTGCTAGCCTCAGAAAAATAAGCCTAACTCGGCAACAATAGCACGAGTATTTGCTTGAAGATCTTATAGAACAATGGCTACATACCAATACCTCAAAGCCCGACTTTTGGTCGGGCTCATTATTTGGAAATCACAACGATGTTTTTAACGCAAAAACTAGCAGGGCAAACCGTTGCACAGGTTTTAGCCGGCAAAAATCTAACTGAAGTACTCAACGCCGTCTGGCGTAGCAATCCAGAACTTGAATCAGGTCAACGCGGCGCAATTCAGGATATTAGCTATGGCACTTTGCGCCAACTTGGTCTAATGGAAGCCATTCTGAAACAATTGCTACGTAGCCCACTGCACGAAGCTGAACTGAAATCCCTCTTGTTAATTAGCCTGTACCAATTGCAATTTTCGCGCACAGCGCCCCACACCATTGTCGATCATGCGGTTAAAGTAGCCGCTCAAACTGGCAGCGGCTTTGGCAAAGGGCTTGTCAATGGTGTATTACGTAGCTTTCTACGCGGCAAAGACGAGCTAGTTCGCCGAGCAAAAACCAGTGAAGTGGGGCAATACTCTCACCCTGCCTGGTGGATAAAAACGATGAAATCGGCTTATCCAGAACAGTGGCAAAGTATTCTTGAAGCCAACAATCAACACCCACCGATGACTTTGCGCATCAACCCTGAGCACACCACCGCAGAGGCCTATCTGACCCTATTGAAGGCCGCAGACATTGCGGCAACTGCACTCGATGAAACTGCAATTTGTATCAATCGTCCGACAAGTGTTGATTTTTTACCACACTTTTTTGAGGGTTGGGTTTCAGTGCAAGACTGGGGTGCGCAAGCTGCCGCAAAGTTACTAGACCTGAAAGATGGGATGTCTGTTTTGGACGCTTGTGCGGCGCCCGGCGGTAAAACTGGGCATATTTTAGAACTCGCCAATCTTCATTTGTCTGCACTCGATAATGATGCTGTGCGCCTAAAACGAGTAGAAGACAACTTAAAACGCCTCAATAAATCAGCGACCTTGCTATTGGGCGACGCCGCAGAGCCAAGCACGTGGTGGAATGGCCAACAATATGACCGCATCCTAGCTGACGTGCCCTGCTCGGCCACCGGCGTAACTCGCCGCCATCCTGACATCAAATGGCTACGCCGCAATGAAGATATGGCTAAATTTGCCCAGCAACAAGCCAAGATGCTCGATGCTTTATGGCCGCTCGTAGCGCCAAATGGCAAACTCCTGTACGCTACATGCTCTGTTTTTCCTATAGAGAATGCGGCTTCAGCAGCGGCTTTTGCGCAGCGGCATCCCGATGCAAAGCGCTTGGATTTACCGCCCCAAGCACTACCTCACGGCCAATCGATAGATGGTCAGTTATTACCCACTGCGGAACATGATGGTTTTTATTACGCTCTATTCGTAAAGAACCCGCATGAAACCTAATGTTCCAACGAATCAACCAGTTACTGCTACAGAAAGTGCTACACGGAGTGCTACAGAGGACAGCTCCGTGCAACTGGTTTTCAAGCGCCCTACTTCAGCAAATTGGCAAGCTCGCTACCTAATCCCCAAAGATGTCGCAGGGGCGTTTCCAGAGTCGCCAAATGGTCAGAAATGGGAATCTACAAGAACTGAGGACACGGTGAAGGCAGAGGGGATTGCTCTACAATTTCTCGCTGAATGCCAGCGCCGCACCGACGCATATCGTAATTTCAAAATATGGGCTGCTGTCGAAGTCTCGCGCCTACCCCAAGCTGAGGCTATGCAATTCGCACTTCGCCTGCACAGTGGGCATGCTTGGAAAACTTACTGGGAACAGCAAGAAACTCAAGGGCTAATTATGCGAGTCGCCGAACAGGCTTTGGGTCTGCCTTCGTTAAGCATTGATTCACACATCATTGCAGCCTCAGAAACAGCACCTAACGACACTCTACCTCTGCACGGCATTGAGACAGTACAACCTCAGCAAAGCACAGTATCGGCGGTTAAAACGCCAAGCAAATCTACAGTCAGCAAGAAGCTCACACCTGAGGGTTTCGAGAAGCTACTAACGCAGTTACAAAGCGAACGGGCACGTAATGGAAAACCGCTTAAAGCGTCCTCAAAGTCTTCT
>CAUPHX010000246.1:0-5275 GCA_963511125.1 uncultured Deefgea sp.
ATTGAAGAATACTTAGAAGTGAAGTATTTGTGTATTGCAGTATAAACAGTATTGGTATGTAGCCCTTGCTAAATAAAGCCTACATACTAATACATCAGTTATATTTTTTTAAGCATGGTTGCTAATTCGACGGGTTTGATTTTATCTGCCAGCGGCCCAATCAAAATAGTAAATGAGTTCCAATCAATGGCAAAAGCTGGGTGTACGCCATTTAGGATCTGAGGAAATACGTAATTTATGCCCTAGCCGCCGTGAAATATGTCGTAAATTTCACACTGGATTGTTTTTTCCTCGCCTCATTGATGGCCTGATGCAATCCTAGTAAAAAATTTCACAGCAGAACGATTGCAAAACTTATATATTGATTTGCTGCGCTGGCTGCAAAACGACTACCGACAACTCAGGATAAAAGCACACCAAAGCAGGATTTTTATCAAACCCTATCTAGTATGATGACAATCAAATCCCTTGCATCTGTCATTTGCAATTTGGATTACTGACCTTGAACTTATGCGGCTGCTGGCCTGCATTGCGACGCGAATCCATAAAAAATGAATGAAAGCATCAATCCCGTAACGCAAACTCCGACTCTTTTTCGCAACCGTAATTTTGGCCTACTTTGGCTGGCCTCAATTATCGGCAACTTTGCGCTCGCCATCGCGATGATGGCTGAGACGTGGTACGTGGTAAAAACGCTGGGCGCTAAAGAGCAGCTCGGTTGGGTGATGATTGCAGGCTCGGTGCCCCGGATTGCTTTAATGGCGGTGGGCGGTGTGTTGGCCGATCGAATGTCGCGCAGCCGGATCATCCTTATTTCGCTCGGTTTGCGCGTAGTGTTGCTTTTTTCTTTGGTTGGCTTGCTGCATATTAATCGGCTGGATATTTGGGCGCTAACGGTATTTGCGTTTTTGTATGGCTCGCTGGACGCCTTTTTCTGGCCGGCTCGCGATACCCTCACCCCCGCGATTGTCGCCGATAGCGACCTTACCCGTGCCAATTCGATTATGCTCACGACCAATCAAGTCGGCATGGTGTTTGGCCCTGTGATGGGCGGTGCAATGCTGGCACTGATGGGCTACGAGGCGATTTTTAGTTTGACTGGCAGCATGCTGCTGATTGCGACCATCTGTATTGCTTTTATCCATGAGCCCGTCAACACGGTTGTGCGCGAAGCCACGTCGATGATCGTCGAGCTGAAAGAGGGCGTAGTTTACGCGCTACAAACGCCGATTTTGCGCGCCTTGATGCTGATTTACATCACTGCGAATTTACTCTTTATGGGGCCACTCGCGCTGGGTATTCCGATTATTGTCGCGGATTACTTAAAAGGCGAAGCCAGTACCTTGTCGTATTTGCAAAGCGCATTTGCAGCGGGCATGGTTCTTGGCGGGATTTTGTTAACGATTTATCCGCCGAGCAAAAAACGCTTGTTGATGATCACCGTCATTATTGCGATTGAAGGCGTTTTACTATCGCTATTACCGTTAACGCCGTGGATATGGGCTGCGGTCGCGCTGCAATTCTTTATTGGTATGGGCGTCGCCGGCAATAATGTGCCAATGATGTCGCTGATTCAACAATCAGCTGACCGCGATAAACTCGGTCGAGTAATGAGTTTAAACAATATGGTGTCGATGGGTTTGTCGCCGGTATCCTACGCGATGGTCACCGCCCTACTCGCTGCCCACATCAGCATCACGTGGATTATGCCGATTTTTGGTTTAACGATGGCGCTGGTGATGTTGGTGCTGACCATCCAACTGAAAGTGATTCGCACGGCGAATTAGTCACGGTTTGGCTTGATAAAATTCAGGGAGCATCTGCCCGAATAGCGCATCCATTGCATAACACAGGCAGCGCAGTATGCGATAATACGCTATAAATAGTTGATTCAATAAGCGATTTATATTTGACTTTAAAAGCGCATACTCAAGATGCCCAGATTTAAATTCATCATTCTCCTGCTGTATTTGGCGTGGTCTGGGCAAGGCGCAGCCGAAACCGTATTGGTGACTGATCTCATTCAGATCAGCAATGATCCCAATGCCACACCCGCTATTCATTTTATTGCCAATAAAGACGCATACATTTCAACCCCCACCATTCATGGCGACATCACTTCAAAAGGTGATATTGGTAAGCTACGTCTGAACGGATCCAGCACGATCAATGGCAATATAGGCACCCGTACCGCGCCCTTAGCTTGGATTGCCACCAATTCAGCAGGGCAATTTAGTGCCAGAGACACTCTTAACAACATTTATATTATTAATGGCTCACTCTTTACTGATATCTTTCTCATCAACGATGAAAGCCAATTCACCGGCAACAGCATCGTTGAATTGCGTAACGATGCCAACATTAATAAAGTGCTCTATTGGCGCGCCAATCCTGCAGGCACGACCTCTATACTCGATTTGCACGGCAATACGCTCAGCGCGCACAATATTCAATTTGAAACCATACAGGGCGGGGCTTTACGCCTAATTAGCACCATTACTGGTGCCAATCCACAAAGTGGCTGCCAAGTGCAAACCAATGCCGCAGGCTGCATACGCATCAGCCGAAAAATAGACGAAGATTCTGGTGGCATCGGATTCGGCCGGCCTTTTTCAAATACCGTACCCAGTAATTTTGAAGTTCAGCTCCGCGTCGCCAACGGCGTAACGTTAAAACAGGGTGACAAATACACTTTGGTTGACTTGCTGCCCAACCTAAAAACGGTACCCACCTTAAGCAAAGGTATTCAATCTTCATACAATGGGGTGATTTTTTCACAAGATACACTCAATACCGAAGATCTCGTCGTGCAAATTGTCGATCTACCGCAGCATCAAGACCAAATCACAATCCCCACTTTTGATGCAACATCCAATCCAGTCACACAAGGCGCAAATGCTGAGCTTGACCAACTCACCGCAAGCGCCACTGATCCAGCACTCATTCAAGCAGTCACCACATTACAAAATTTAACGCCAGCCGAACAAGTCAACATTTTAAATCACCTCCCACCCGAAACATCCAACGCATTTGAAACTTCGGCCCAACACGCCATGGATGATGGACTCCATGCCATCTCCAACCGTTTGCACGCTTATTATTTTGACGGTGGCAACGAGCCTAATGTTGGCAAATCATTTTTTGTAGAACCCGCGCCCGAACCCAAGCACTCAGTCTGGATACAAACTTATGCTGCGGCGGGACGGCAACATGCAGCAGACGATTACGCTGGCTACCAACAGCGCAGCACCGGTTTTACCTTGGGCGGCGATACACTGCTAACAAATGGCGGATTAATTGGTATTGCAATCAGCGACGTTCACAGCCGCATTGAAATGAAGGACTACCGTGATGGCGACCACGCAAAACTTAAATCGCTATTTTTGACTGCCTACGCCGCACAGAAAATCGAAGATTGGCAGCTTGATGCCAGCCTCACATCGGCGTGGCTGCGCTACGACGAACACCGAAACACGATATTAACCGGCGATGCCTACGCTCAACATCAAGGGCATGCATTCGCAGGTAAGTTCAACATCGCGCGTGCATTTCAAGCTGATGAATCATGGACAGTTACCCCTCATTTCGGCCTTAACTGGGCGCGTTTTACAAGCGATGCCTACACCGAAACGGGGGGCGCGCTCGCACTACAAGTTGATGCTAAATCAAATAACCGATTCAGTAGCAGCATAGGTATATCAACAAAAAGCACTAATTTATTTGGCTACGAGCTAATACCCATACTATATTTAAACTGGCGCCATGAATTTAATGCTGATAGCGCTGCAACACGCGCGCACTTCATCAGCGACGATCAAACATTTATCACCCCAGCGCAAAGTATTCATCGCGATGTTTTGCAGCTTGGTGCCTCTTTAATACTTAGTAGTGGCAAAGATTTTATATTTTCTATCGACGCCTCAACCGAGCAAGCCCCGCATTACCAATCCTTCAGTACCAGCCTAAATGGGCATTATCGCTTTCATTAAACATTCTATTATTTTGAAATTCTTTCTATAGTTAAATCACAGGCCAACGCAGCGTAAAGCACGAGTTGCTTCAAACCCAACGACAGATTAGCAACATCCAAATGACATGTAAATTGAGTTAAATATAATTTACTCATGTGTTTGCAGCTTCTTTCTCCCTAAGAAAAAGCAGCCACTGTGATCGTCAATCAAAAAATGCAAATAAGCAGCGATCCAAACAGTAATCCTGCGATTATTTTTACCACGCCAAGCATTGCAGTCATTTCAAGTGGCTTAATAACTAGCGAAACTCGAACCAATAACAACCGTTCGTCCCTCAATCTCAACGGTTCAACCGTCATCAATAACAATATTGCCACTGTTTCAGAACCACTTCATCGCTTAGGCACCGCGATATCCCATACATATCCAAGACAAAGACGTGTACATTCTAAATGGTGAAATATTTACGCATAGTTTTTTAATTAATGTGGACTCTCATCAAAAAAATTACAAAGCAGCACTGTGGAATTGGGCGGTAATTCGAAGGTAAGCGCATTCATTTGGCGAAGTGGTGAGCCAAATACCATCACAACATTTGAATTGCACAGCCATTCTATTAAAATCAAACATTATTATGTTTAACAAACTCGAGGGCGGAACATTCCGACTGATTAGTACAGTTATTGCGGGAAGTGGGCAATCCAATTACTTGCCGCAAAAAAATTGCGCCTGGATGCATGCAAAGCAACTTGAATGGCACGGATACAAGTTCTTCACAATTCATTATGTGCCAATGATGTCGCTGATTCAACAATCAGCTGACCGCGATAAATTGGGCCGCGTGATGAGCTTGAATAATATGGTTTCAATGGGCTTGTCACCCGTGTCTACGCCATGGTCACCGCCCTACTCGCTGCCCACATTAGCTCACGTGGATTATGTCGATTTTTGGTTTAACGATGGCGCTGGTGATGATGGTGCTGACCATCCAACTGAAAGTGATTCGCACTGCAAATTAGTCACGGTTTGGTTTGAATAATTTCAAGCTGAATTGAAGCTTGCAAGCTATAAAGAATCATTGTTGATATTTTTATGGCGCATTGCACATGGTTCAATTACCCACTGGCGGCTCTGCCGCACAAAATCCAGACCTCGACTGGAGCCAAGTTCGCGAAACCATCTTGATGCTCGGCATTACCGTGGCGCAGGTGCAGCACGCGATGGACGAAGGCAGTGCTTCCTTTAATACGCTGGCCAATTCCTTTGGCGAAACCTCGAACCATATCGAAGCGTTAAAAGTAGCG
>CAUPHX010000247.1:0-5265 GCA_963511125.1 uncultured Deefgea sp.
GCATATCACCGCAGATTGTTGTTGTATCGTAATGTTGGCCTTCTACATCACCCTTAAACATTTTGATACCAGTTACGCGAACTTCCATTTTTACTACTCCTAAATTTGCCGTATATAACCATTAAGCGGTTTTGGTGGCGTTAAAATTACGTGACTTAATACTTTGAAAACACATCTTTGCTTCATAAAAACTGTGAAAACTTTCATCATTCATTGAGTGCTGCACTTCATTTTTATCCAATGCAATAACGTGATATTGCACTTGGTTGTCTTTATACCTTGGCGCAATTGCGGCAAAATATGCAGCACCTTTTATAAAGATTATTTCGACATTGCGAAACTGTTCTTTGTTGAAATAATTTTCTTTTGCCAATTCAATTAATTGAATCATTTCACCGCCTAGAATGGCGCACTATATATGCCTAAGCCATTGCGTTTTTGGAATTCATCCAAGCCATAATCATGCGAATCATCAAAGTCAGCCTTGTGAACTGGCAACCAAGTTTCTAGTAATTCATCATATTGATGTTTGAATGTTGCTTCTTTTGGTTGTTTTTCAGACTGAGGCACATCCAATAAATCTACGATGTGATCTGAGTCTAAATAGAGATATTCTTGTTTTTCTAATGACAATGGCGCGAATTTGAAATCTTTAACTTGCAGCCGTTCGGGTGTTTTATCGTTTCTAACGATTAAATCTAATATTTTATCGGCACCAAATAATTGAGCGAGTGCATTGATGTGATTGCCAAATTGATGGCGAACGATTTCAATGACTTTATTAACGTTGACTTCTAATTCTTTCTTGGCAGTTTTTGGGCGGTCGGCTTTCTCTTCTGAAATCCAATTCAATGCGGGATAACTAGCTGATAAATAAGCGCCAGCTTTAAGCAATACATCGAATGGAATGCAAAGTTGAGTTGACTTCATTTCGAGTTCGATACGAACCCAAGGGTGGAATTTGTGACCGAGCTGCATACCCTTTTCATAGACGCGGAGGTATTTACCAGAGCCGCGAGAGCCAACCGTTTTGGTGCGACCCCGACCGTTAACACGTTCCCAGTCACCGATACACTCACCAGTCGGAGTACGGCGACCTTTTAAAGTAAATTTACCGTCTAAATGATCTTGCTTGGCCTGATCGACGCTGTACAAAGCGCCCTCGATATCGTCAAAGGTTAAATCGACGCGGGTGATTTTTGGCTGTATGGCCTCTTCGGTCAGGAACGTAAACAGACGTTTTTCCCAACCTTGGGCAGCAGCAGTACAACCAGAGCCGAAAATATTGATTAAGATAGTGTCATTTTGACCGCCAATGCAGAGGCGACCCCAGTTATCGCCTAAGATAAACGATTCTTTGTAGAAATCAGAACCGGACGGACGTTTGATTGTGATTGCAAAGCCGAAGATGTATTCAAGGCGCTTAGAGATTGCCATGGCGCAGGCATCATTATCTAAACCGGATAATTTTGAGGTGTAACGGAGCGCGGTTTCTTTATGGATTGTGTAATTGACCCAATCTATGAAACTTGAGTCATCACCATGACCGAAGCGGATAGGAACTTCTTTAATTTCCCCTTTGTCGCTGATGACTAACTCAACCACTTCCCGCACATTTGACGATCTTACCCCCATGTTATCAGTGGGGGTATGCTTTGGCGCTTCGCCCGCGCCGCCTTCGGCTGTCGCAATCGCTGCGCCACGCTGCGCATTATGTGACAAGACATACAATTCGTGACTTGCAGAAACACATTGAAGCGTGTGTGAACCATCAAAACAAAAATATCCATTTTTCTTGCTGGCAGGCTCTACGTATTTTTCACCGCGAATTGTGGCGTACCACTCAGCCCATGTGATTTTTTCGCCAGCAGCATTAAAAGCGTATTGATTGAGGTTTTGCATTTGTAAGCAACGTGATAAGGTGTAAAGAGTTAATGACAACACTAATGTCACAAATTCTTGACGTCAAGAACTAATGACAAGGGAGAGAGATGAAAACACTTGACGAAATCATAAATGAAGCCCTGAAAGCGATAGGCGAAACGGCTGACAACCAGTTAGCAATTAGAATTGGATTAAGCAGGCAATCAGTAAGCCAGTGGCGAAAAAAGACAAGTAGCCCCGACAGCTACGCACTGATGGAATTGCAAAAAATCTTAAAAGTTGATGCTCGTGAATTGCTGGCGATCATTGAGGCAGAACGCGCTAAAACCGAGGAACGGCGCGGCTATTGGGAGGAAATAAAGAAAGGTTTTTCGAAGAAAGGGACTGTTACCGCCTTGGCTTTGGCGGCGGCGTTAATGCTGGCAGGCACTCCCCCGAAGGCAAGCGCCAGCGTAAGTAAATTGGGAGTTGCTGACATTGGCAATGTATATTATGTAAAGTAAAGTGCATTATGTGTTCATCAACGTAAAACGGGGTCTTCTTTAATCCAGTCTTTTCATTCAGTCGCCCATGGGCGAACGCTGTTAGAATTGCGCAACCCCATTTACCAAGCGCCGATTAGATGACCAATTTTATTTTCTCAGCCGCAAATTTAAGCCGCTACCCCATTAAGCATGCGAAAGATTTGCAGGCTTGGGATGCTGCTGATGAGTACTTGGCTCAATTTATTGCTAGCAATATCAATGTACTGATTGTAAATGATTCGTTTGGTGCGATAGATTGTGCTGTGCGAGCGCAAAACTCGACTCCATTTCATATTAACGATTCTTGGTGCTCGCTAAAGGCGATTGAAATCAATTCAGGGTGCGCTGCGCTTAATTTTGGCGATCATTCCCTAGGTCGTGGACTGGTGAAACTACCGAAGTCGCTCTCGTTGCTTGATGCGCAATTAAAATCCGTAGCGAATCAAATCAGTAGCCCTTTGGAGATTTACTTTTCCGGCATGCAAAAGCACGTTGGCCCCGGTCATTTGGATTTGCTTAAACAGACCTGTGCCGATCTTGAGTACCTACCGACTCTACGCAAATCACGAATGTATCGTGGCACGCTGATACCAAGGAAGCAGCAAGTCGCAGTGAGTGCCGTGCATATCCCTGAGTTGGATTTGAACTTGCAAAATGTGGCTGGCGTATTCGCTGAGCAAAAACTGGATATCGGCTCTCGATTTTTTATAGAGCATTTCAAATTACTACCTAGCGCAAAATCTGTTGCTGATGTGGGCTGTGGCAATGGCTTGCTTTCTCTGGCGTACTATCAACTTCACCCCGACGCTGCGTTCACGCTGATTGATGAATCATTTGCTGCGGTACAGTCTGCTCAGTTGAGTTTTGCATTGAACTACCCAGCGGGCAATTACACAGTAATGCACGGCGATGGCTTGGCTGGCGTGGATCAGGTGTTTGATTTAATTCTGATAAACCCCCCTTTTCACCAACAAAATACGGTCACAACAGACATTGCGTTCAGTATGTTTGAACAAGCTAGGTCCTGCATGGATCACGCTAGCGAGCTTTGGATTGTGGCAAATCGCCATTTGAATTATCAGACTGATTTAAAGCGCTGGTTTCGGAGTGTGTACGTAGCGGCAAGTAACGATAAGTTTGTAATCATTCGCGCCAAGCGCTAGCTCGGAGCCGCGTACGGCGCCCAAGTCAGCTTAGTACTTGCTGAAAGCGCGTTGCTGCTTGATAATATAACGCCAGCATTTGCGACTCGTCACAAAATGAAGCACCCTAGCGACCAACATACACTTGAACTGCCTGATATGCCGACCCCAAAGAAGCGAGGGCGTCCAGCAATTCACGGTAAAGCCATGAGCTCTGCAGAAAGAAAGCGCCGTTCGCGCTCGCTACAGGTTGGGCGCGCTACGCGTGATCATAACCAGCGCCTGCCCAAGGCACTCTCGGTAGAAATTGATGCCAGTTTGCACCAAAAACTAAAGCGCTACTGCCAAGCTAGCGGCAAAACCCAGATCGAAGTCTTGGAGCAATTAATTCAATCCCTGCCTGCTTGATCAATGCCCAGTAATTCAGGGCAAAAAGCTTCGATTTGCTCGGGTTGGCTGAGTGTTTTAATTTGCTGAAAAAGCAACTCCGCTTCTGGGTAATGCCTACGCAAATAGTTAAGCCACTGCTTTAGCCGGCCTGCCTGATATTTGGGATAGCAATGAATCAGTACTTGCTGCCAAAATGTCGCAAACAAAGGCTGAAGTTCAACCCACGTGAGCGCCCTGCCCATCTTGGCTTCGAGCGCCAAGCCTGGGTTTGCCACAATCCCACGCCCCAGCATGATGCTATCGCAGCCAGATATTTGTTGGCAGCGGCGAAAATCATCTAAGGTCCAGATTTCGCCATTGGCAACTACTGGGGTTTTGACTTGCTCTTTAATTACGGCGATCCATTCCCAATAAGCTGGCGGCTTGTAACCGTCGGTTTTAGTTCTTGCGTGCACCACAAGTTCGGCGGCGCCTGCCTGCTCAATCGCTTGCGCACAAGCAACGGCTTGCGAGGTATCTTCGTAGCCTAGGCGCATTTTGGCGGTTACAGGGATATACGTCGGTACTGCTTCACGAACTGCACGCACAATTTGATAGATTGTTTCCGGCTCTTTAAGTAGAACGGCACCGCCGCGATGACGGTTTACCGTTTTGGCCGGGCAGCCAAAATTCAAGTCAATACCATGGGGGTTTAACTCGGCCAGTCTGGCCGCATTTTCGGCAAGACAAATTGGATCAGAACCCAGTAGCTGAACACGAACGGGGACCCCACTCGGTGTATTGCTGTTGTTGTTGAGTTCTGGGGCTATTCGTTGAAAGGTTCGATTGGGTAATAGACTGCCACTCACACGAACAAATTCGGTCACACAGAGATCGACTCCGCCGGCTTGCGTGAGTACATCCCGTAAAACGCAATCAAGCAGACCCTCCATCGGGGCTAATAATATTCGCACAGCAGATTCAACCGGTAATTTGTAATTGCCTGTATTGTAATCGACGCACACCAACGCAGTTAAACTAAACACTGTACTTGACGAAAGAACGAACGTTCAATACGCTATGGAGTGATTTATATTATTTAGAGATACGCCATGGCTAACCCAATTCGGGATTGCGAATATCTTGGTAAGCTACAAGACTATTACGCCAACTACCGTAACATTCCTTCTTATTCGGCGATTGGCGAGTTGCTAGGCATGGCTTCTAAGTCTGCCGTTTCTGCGCTAGTCAAAAGACTCACTCTGGCGGGCTATATTGAAGCGACGCCAGACAAGCGTCTAGCGCCAACCAAGCGCTTTTTCGAGCGTGAACTGGCCGACTTTAAC
>CAUPHX010000248.1:0-5177 GCA_963511125.1 uncultured Deefgea sp.
CGCATCAAAATTCCGATGGCCGCTGGGATTGAATCATTAAATGTCGGGCATGCTGCTGCAATTTGCCTTTACGAAATAAAACGTCAGCGTTTGTGATTGGTATGTTGCTGTAGCCTTTGAAGATAAATGGCTACGGCTATATACATCTTAGTTGCTATCGAGGATGGCGCGTTGTTGCAAAGATTGAACGGGACGAGCGTTCATCGGAAATTCTTTTTTGAACCGCGCAATCTGTTTGGCTGAAATCTGGAGTGGATTTTTTAGAATTAACCAGCGCACACCTTCGCTGCAAGGCGGCGTAGTCAGTGAACCCATTAAGGTCCAGTAGCTACGGTTCTTCGGTAATAAGTCACCAACGCTATATTTTATTTCATCGTAGCTACGTGTCTCATTGTGCTTAGTGGGCATTTTCTTCCAAAATGTATTGATTATTTCGTTGTCTTCATTGCCTTGGTTAATTAAAAGTGCAACTACTGCGAGTTGCCCCGCTTCATTTTTATGGACTAGGTGAGCAACCATTGGATAGCGTTGCCCGCCAATTGATTCTTCGCTGGGGGTGTGAAAATGAAATTGCAACAGTTGATAACGATCACTACCAAGCTGTAAGTAGCTGCCAGGATCATAATTCAGTTGTATTGTATGTCCGTTATTTTGGATATTTGTCTTTGATTCTTGGTATTGGAACTGCAAGGGCGCTAAATCCTGGGCATAGGCTTCGGTAATATTGACTGGCGATTGCTGCTTGCCATTGCTGCAAAGGCCAAACTCAGACTTCATTGATCCCCAGTAGTTCGGTCCCGTTTCACCTTCATAGGTCCAGTGAGAAGGATCATGCTTTACTTTTTTGCTGCCGTGTTTTTCACTGGCAACAGCAAACCCTGTCGTACTGAGCAGACAAAAAGTGATCATTAACACGCTGTTTTTGAGGTGCATCAAAGAACTCCAATCTCAATTGAATTGATAGGTTTTATTAGCATAGAAAATGCAACACGAAATTGCTGCGTTTTACATTTTTTTAAGCGCTACACGTTATAATCGACTCACTATTGAAAACCCTATCCTAAACAATGTCGCTTCCCCAATTAAATGGACCTGCTTTATTCCGTGATGCAATCCCATTGGCTTGGGAGTTTGGTATTGCCGTGCCAAGTGATTGGGAAATGGATCGATATTTACAAGTTTTGGCCGATTTTGAACAACCCAATGATTTTGTAGAAGACACACAGCAAAAACACAATGCTAAATCAGATTTGATGTTGTTGTGGTTGGCGCGATCTCTTCATACGCAAATGCCGGCGCCAACGTCAGCTGTGATTGGGCTGGAGTGTGTGATTTGGCATTCGTCGCAAGCCATTCCGATTGCACAAACTGGCGTCGTTGCCCTCTGCCTTTCAGATCAGTTCCCAATGCTTTTAAAGTTTTCGGCACAAATCGTTACCTGTTCACAAACGCAAGATGGATTTGAAATTAAAGCCGCTTGGCTGCCGATGAGCAGTAGCTTGCTCGATAGTTTTGAAAAAACCATATTTCGTTATCATCGCCGGCATATTCATCAGCTGCGCGAAGGTAAAGTATGAATTTGCAGTCCATCATTCCACCTGATTGGCAGTTGGTGCTCAATGAGGCTTGCCAGTCAAAAGGTGTTCTTGATTTAAACTTTTTTTTACAGCAAGAGTTAGCCGCCGGAAAATTGATTTATCCTGTGCAGGATAACTGGTTTCGTGCTTTGGCTTTGTTGCCGCCCGAGCAAGTTAAAATAGTGATACTGGGGCAAGACCCTTATCACGGCGCAGGCGAGGCACATGGTTTATCGTTTTCTGTGCCTTACGGAGTGAAAATCCCGCCTTCTTTGCGAAATATATGGCAAGAACTTGCGCGAGATTTAGGTATTAATCCCCCGCAACATGGCAATCTAACAGGATGGGCGAAGCAGGGCGTATTATTGCTGAATACTTCGTTGACGGTAGCAGCTGATCAAGCGGGGTCTCACGCCAAGAAGGGTTGGGAAGTGCTAACTGATGCGATTATTTTGCATCTCGCTCAATCTCATTCTGGCATTGTATTTATGCTGTGGGGCGCGCATGCGCAAAAGAAGGCGCACTTAATTGGCAATCAGCACTGCATTTTAAGCTCGGTGCATCCATCGCCCTTGTCGGCTTATCGTGGTTTTATCGGTTGCGGCCACTTTTCTGCGGCGAATGCTTATTTGCAGCAACTAGGAAAAAAAGAAATTGATTGGGGTAATTTATGAATTTATTGGCCTTTGATATTGGCGGAACACAAATCAAGTACGGTATTGTGAGCAATACGGGTGAAGTTTTGTTTGCAACGGTTGTCGATACTCCAAAATATCAGGGTGGTGAGGCGCTTATTGAACTCTTGCGTGATTTAACACGTACGATGATGAATCAATATGTTATTGCGGGAATTGCGATTAGCACTTTTGGCTTAGTTGATGCTTATAGCGGCCTCATTTTGGGCGCCGCAGAAGCCGTCGAAGGCTATGCTGGCAAGTCACCCAAAGACGCGCTTGAAAAAGAATTTGGTTTGCCAGTCAGTATTGATAATGATGTGAATTGCGTTGCATTGGCCGAGGGTTGGTTAGGCGCGGCACAAGGTGCGGCGCATTATATTGCGATTGCAGTTGGAACTGGGATTGGTGGCGGTATCGTGGTAAACCATCAAATCTACCGTGGCTCGCGCGCGGCAGCCGGCGAATGGGGTTATATGCGAGTTGCAGGTGTCATTTGGGAAGACCATGCCTCAATGCGCGGTCTGTTGGCGGCGGCGAATGCCAAAATGAACCATCAATTTGCCAATGGACGTGAAGTCTTTACTGCATACGATGCGCAAGATCCCGTAGTGAGTAGCGTAGTAAAAGATTGGTTCAAGTTGTTAGCAACAGGGATTGCCAATTTAATTTATGCCTTTAATCCAGGGCGTGTCGTCATTGGTGGCGGTGTTAGTGCACGTGGCGCTGTATTTTTACGTGAACTCGATACTGCAATTCAAGCAGAATTGCAGCCTGATTTCAGAGGGATGACGGATATCGTTTTAGCCAGTGCCGGTAATCACGCAGGCATGATTGGTGCAGTCCGTAATTGGTTGCAATCGAATAAATATTAAGAATCAAATCAATTTCGTCTAAGGATAGTCTAGTGAATTTCTTATTTAACCATCTTGGTTTTGCGCCATCGGCCAATAAAGTCGTGTTGATTGAGGCGCCAGTAGATCAACTTGAGGGTAAAACCTTCACTGTTTTTGATAGCAACACTCGTCATGCCGCATTTCGTGGTGCGATCCATGCGCGTGGCACGGTTGATAAATGGAAAAACTGGCATTTTTGGGCTGCTGATTTAACTGAGCTAAAACAAGTGGGTGAATATTTCATCGTCATTGATGATGTGCATCCTCCACTGGTGTCAAACCGCTTTGCGATTCGCGACGATTTATTTGCGGGTCAAATGCTGTCTGATATTGTTCATTACATCAAAGGTCAGCGTTGCACAGGCATTTATGACATGGCTGACGTATCTCGTCCTAAATGGGGATCGGAAGAACGTCGTGATGTCAGTGGTGGTTGGTACGATGCATCAGGCGATTGCTCGAAATACCTTTCGCATTTGTGTTTTTCTCAGTACATGAATCCGCAGCAAACGCCACAAGTGGTGTGGAATTTGATTGATGGTTATTCTCGCTTGCCGCAGCAATTAAAATGGTTTGACGAGCGAATGGTCGATGAAGCTTTGCACGGCGCGGATTTCTTGGTTCGCATGCAAGATCCTGCGGGTTATTTTTATATGACCGTGTTTGATCAATGGAGCAAAGACGAAAATCGCCGCGATATTTGTGAATACAAAACGCAAAAAGGCGATAAATACGCGACTTACCAAGCTGGATATCGTCAAGGTGGTGGGGTAGCCATTGCTGCTTTAGCACGTGCTTCGCAATTGTCGCGTGATGGCGAAGGTTTCACTCGCGCTGATTATCTATTGGCCGCCAGTCGTGGCTTTGCGCACTTAGAGCAGCACCATATTGCATACCTCGGCGATCAAACCGAGAACATCATTGATGATTATTGTGCGCTATTGGCTGCTGTCGAATTATTTATTGTCAGTGAAGACGCTGCTTACGTGTCCGCCGCTGAATTACGAGTTCATAATATTTTAGCGCGCCAGCAAGCAGAAGGCTGGTTCCGAGCCGATGATGCGGGCGCGCGTAGTTATTTCCATGCTGCTGAAGCGGGCTTGCTCTATATTGCGTTGATGCGTTTTGTTGAGGTTTTGCCCGAGTCAAAACTCGTTGCCACAATTGCAGGCGCTTTGCGTAAAGCCTACGAGTTTGAATTGAAGATTACTTTTGCTGAAGTCAATAATCCGTTCGGGTATCCGCGTCAATACGTTAAGCATAATGGGCTGGAAGGCAATACCCAGTTCTTTATTCCACACCAAAATGAATCCGGCTATTGGTGGCAAGGTGAAAATGCGCGTTTAGGTTCGATTGTGGCAGCGGCCGCGCAAGCGCGGCATTTATTTGCTGACGATGCCGCCTTTGTTGCTCAAATCGCTTGTTACGAACAAGCTGCACTCGATTGGATTTTAGGTGCCAATCCGTATGACGCATGTATGTTGCAAGGTTGGGGCCGTAATAATCCACGCTATGAACCCGGCTTTTATAATGCACCGGGCGGCGTATGTAACGGCATCACGAGCGGCTTAGATGATGAAGCGGATATTGATTTCAAAACCGCCGAAGTGGCGACGATGGCCAATAGCTGGCGTTGGACTGAACAATGGATGCCGCACGGCGCATGGCTGTTCTTGGCGTTGTGTCATCGCATTAAAAACTAATCGCAGCGAGGTTTGGATATGACTATTGTAGTTACGGGTGCAGCTGGCTTTATTGGTTCAAATATTATTAAAGCGCTCAATGAACGCGGTGAGACTGATATCCTTGCGGTGGATGATTTAACCAAAGGCGATCAATTTCGCAATTTAGCTGATTTGAAAATCGCGCATTATTTGGATAAAACCGACTTTATCGAAGAACTCGCTGCGGGTGCATTTGATGGCGCTATCACAGCGATTATTCACCAAGGCGCTTGCTCTGATACGATGGAGCATAACGGTAAGTATATGATGGATAATAACTATCAATATACACTGGCCGTGTTTGAA
>CAUPHX010000249.1:0-5171 GCA_963511125.1 uncultured Deefgea sp.
GGTCGAAAAATTGCTAAATGGCTACGGCATCAATTTTCAAATTTGTTTTTCGTAACCACTTACTACGTCTTTTCGATAAGCGGGATGTTTATATAAAAAATCTACTGGAGCAAGGATTTGATGATGTTTTTTATATTGATCGCTATTATGATTCCTTCGCTAGAACGGAGGATGAGCTTTTACTGAGTAAAAAAATCCGGTCAGAAATAACATCTCGATACTTCTGGGATGAATGCATTGCCAGTTCTAGGTCTTCGATGGTTGGAGTGAGCTTACCCCCTTATCATGGCAATTGGCTGGATCAGCTTGCTGAACAGCAAAAAAATTTGTTATTGCCTGGAGGTGAACTAACGCAAGCGGAAAATTTTTCAAATTCAGATCTTGATCCCTGTGCGTTGAGAAGAAAAACAATAGGCGAATGGCGTTATGCAAATATTGATTTGATTAATAATATTTTATTGCGCCGTGACGAACTAGCAACCACAGGCATCATACCTATCGTTGCCGTTGCAGATGAGGTAACTGCAATTGGAAATTATATTGCGGAATGTGTTATTTTTAGTTTTTCTGATATTTCTTTTAAGCGAATTAAGCCAAAAGACCCGCAAAAGATAATTTTTGCTAAACGATTAAATGACGATCTTGAATTACGTTTTGAAGTTTCAAGTAAGAAGTGGAGCTTTAGTCAATTTCAAACTGGATACTACGGGTCAGCACAAGATGCTTATTCTCAACCCAATTGGTTTAGATTGTCATTAGGTTTACACTCTCGCTCTATGCAAACAAAGCTTTTTCATGATGTACCAGAAGTAGTTATCCCATTTACGCACTTAATCCCATTTCCACGAATGGAAAAGTACAGAAATGCTGCGCATATTGCAGTTGCGATTGCAGGTTGGATATCACTTTATCGAATGGTTGCTACAGATGTAGAACAAGCGTGTTTAAAATGCTGGCTTAATAACAAGCCTACAGATAAGTAGTGTTGAGTAACCAATTGGAAAAGATATGACCCTATCTGCATTATTTCGATCCCGATTGCCAAGGTTTTTGGTCATCGCGGATTTACGCATTCACTGCTGATGGTCGTCGTCATTATTTGGCTGCTGCTGACTCACCGCGAGCAGCAAAACATCCCCATCCTGCCCTTGGTCATTGGCTATTTTTCGCACATTATTGGCGATCTACTCCCGCCATCGGGCGTGCCACTGTTGTGGCCGATGAAGCAAAAATTCTCGCTGAATTTATTTAAAGCCGATGGTTGGATGGAGCATCTGATTTATCGTGGTTGCTGGATCGGTGTTGGCTATTTTCTGTGGGTTGCGCTGCAGCGTCCTGGCCATGAATTACTGCAACCCGCAAAATTGGCGATCCAGCAATGGCTTTGGCAAGCCCTATCACACAGCGCCATCATTTTAGTGCAGTGGGTAAGAATCATGGCCTAGGGCCACCAGAAAACATAGGTATACTACGCCAGACCTTATTTAATAAAGCCTTCCGATACATACACATAAAAAAGAAGATTTATTCAGTTTGATATTCAGACGAGATACGGCAGTCGCTTGAGAATGAGCCTGTGCAACGCCAGCGACGACATGACACGCGACAAGCGTATTACCTAGTCGAGCAAAGTGGTGTTCATTCAAGCACGATCAAAAGGTCGACCCAAACCAGATTGGTGACTCAGACGGCCATCTGCGCTGTAAGCTATTTCTTGATTTTTTTGCTGGGACAATAGACTCATCAAATGATGATTTGCCTCTTCATGGCATTTTACCAATTGGGCATTACTACGATTGAGCACTTCGGCCAGTTTGGCCTGTAATTGCAATTGCTGCCATTGCGCTAAGGCGAGGTGATCATTGATAAAAAACTCGCTCACTTCATCAGCCGATTTCAAACCCATGGCATCAGCAACATCGATACGCTGACGAGAAGCTGATTCGAGCACCTGCAATGCCTCGGTCTTTAAATCCAGAATAGGTGAAATTTGATCGAGATGACGCGACACCAAAATATCCTGCTCGCGTTGCATCAACAGAACGAGCCGCTCAACTTCGAGCAGCTCTGCTTCAATTGCAATCAATAATTGAGATTGGGCGCTAGACGTCATTAACGTGCTAAGAGCTCTTTAACGCTAGACAGTAAACCATCCGCAATCGCCTCTGGCTTTACAGCAAAACGACCTTCTGAAATGGCCTGACGAATTGCAGCGACTTTTTCGGCGTCAAACGTGGATTCACTTTTTCCTGCGCCTGCGACACTAGACAGCTGTGCCGCCAGCGGATTGATACTCACACTTTCTTTTTCAGCACTTTGCTCAGCCTTCGCAGCTACGCGCCCCTCAAGCGGGCGGTTTGGCACAATGCCCAGAGCCTTGCCAGAGTTGTCGATTTTCATGATTGCATCCTATGCCATTGGAATGGCGAACACTCAATATTTTCCTATTATGCCAACTATCGGCCATAGTACGAAATTCTTTAGCAATTCAATTGTTTATCAGTAAACGCTAAAATACAAGCGTGTCGTGCAAAACAACATTATCAGACTTCGGCTGCGCGCTATTGCTAGCAATGAACTATGCTTTAATTTTTATATCTAGACGGAGCTTCGCACTATGCAAGTTTATCAAAGCCGCTTTGGACAAATTGAAGTTGATCCCAACACCATTATTCACTTTCCGCTAGGGATCCCTGGCTTTGAAGATTGCAAAAACTACAAGCTCCTGCATGAAGATAGCAAAGACCCGCAAGTTTTGTGGCTACAATCGCTCGATGATGCTGCTGTTTTGTTTACCATCATAGAGGCCGAACGTCTTGGTCTCAATTATATGTTGACGCTTTCAGATGAAGAATGTGCCTGCATCGACCTAAAAACCGCCGAAGATGCACAGTTATTTTTAATTTTATCTCGCCCAGATGGTAGCCCAATTAGCGCCAATACCCGCGCACCACTGATTATCAATCTGCAAAGCCGTAAAGGCTTACAAAAACTCGACGTCAAAGCCGACATCGTTTTCCGCAACGCCTAATTTCTGAGTTTCCATGACTGAAAGAGCGCCGCACAAGCCTTAGCATCTTGGAGTGCGGCGATGCTTGCTGTATGATTCGCCATTTTCGCGCTTGCCATATTGGCTTGCCGTGCTTGCGCGCTATTTGTCAGTGGCGCTGTTGGAGTATTGGAGCATGAAAACGACCTTCCTCGACTTCGAGCAAACGGTAGCAGAACTCGAAAACAAAATCGAAGAACTTCGCTATGTGCAAGATGATTCGGCTGTGGATATCTCAGTTGAAATTTCGCACTTAGAAAAAAAGAGCCAAGAGCTAACTAAGAATATCTACGCCAAACTCACACCATGGCAGATTTCACAAGTGGCGCGTCACCCACAGCGCCCTTATACCTACGATTATATCGCTGCAATTTTCACTGATTTTCAGGAACTGCATGGTGATCGCGCGTTTGCCGATGACTTAGCGATTGTTGGCGGTTTAGCGCGTTTTAATGGCCAAAGCGTCATGGTCATTGGCCACCAAAAAGGCCGTGATACCAAAGAAAAAATCATGCGTAATTTCGGCATGCCGCGTCCCGAAGGCTACCGCAAAGCATTGCGGATGATGAAACTGGCCGAAAAATTCAATATCCCCGTCATTACTTTTGTTGATACGCCCGGTGCTTATCCTGGCATTGGCGCTGAAGAGCGTGGACAATCGGAGGCGATTGGTCGCAATCTGTTTGAAATGGCCAAACTGCGTGTACCAACGCTCTGCACCATCATCGGTGAAGGTGGTTCTGGCGGTGCATTGGCGATTGCCGTGGGTGACATCGTACAAATGTTGCAATACTCAACCTATTCAGTGATTTCACCGGAAGGTTGCGCAACGATTTTGTGGAAGACCGCAGAGCGTGCATCGGATGCCGCTGAAGCATTAGGCATCACGGCGACTCGCTTGAAAACTTTGGGTCTGGTCGACAAAGTAATTAGTGAACCCGTGGGTGGCGCGCATCGCGATTATCAACAAATGATGGCTGCAATGAAAAAATCGATCGCTGACGGCCTTAAAAACCTGCAAGCTAAATCAATCGATCAACTACTCGATGATCGCTTCGAACGATTAATGGGATATGGCAAATTTAAAGAAGAAGCCGTCGCTTAATGCGTCGCTAAACAGCGAAAGTTGGTTGCATGCACAGACCATCCTCGCTCACTTTTGTCGCAACGGGGGCCAACGCCCCCGTTTTCAATCGCAGTCCACCGAATCGCTGCGCTTGTGCGTCGGATTTTCGGGCGGGCTCGATTCGAGCGTTTTATTGCACTGGTTATCGCAACAACAAGCCGAACTGGGCTTTCAGCTCAGCGCAGTCCACGTCCATCACGGTCTGTCACCCAACGCCGACGCGTGGGCTGAACACGCCAGCCAAATCGCCCAACAACTAGGTATTGAGTGTCAAATCACCCGCGTTTCACTCGCCAATTTGCACGGTCAAGGGATTGAAGGCGGCGCACGAAAGGCTCGCTACGCCGTGTTTGCTGAGCAAGCATGTGACGCGATTTTTCTCGCCCACCATCAAAATGATCAAAGCGAAACCTTGCTCATCAATTTGCTGCGCGGCAGTGGTCCTGCTGGATTGGCGGCGATGCCAGTATCGCGACCGCTCAACCCACAAATGGAACTGCTTCGTCCACTGTTGCACATCCCTCGTGCCGAGCTATTGCATTACGCCCAGCTGCATCAGCTCCAGTGGATTGAAGACGAAAGCAACACCAATACCGACTTCAAACGCAATAAAATTCGCCATGAGCTAGTGCCATTACTTGAGCGTATTAACCCCAAGGCCATTAGCACCATAGCCCGCAGCGCAATACATCAGTCTGATGCGTCAGCCATTTTGCTCGAACGTGCTCAAGAAGATCTCATCGATTGCAGCTTGCACGATGCACTCTTGCTAGCCGAATTAGAAAAACTAAGCCCTGCCCGCCAGCGTAATCTACTGCATCACTGGCTCAGCACCCACGGCATCACGCTGGAATTACGCGCTTTTGACGAACTATTGCGCGTCGCATTCACTGCCGTCGAAGACGCTTGCCCTGCACTGGTTTGGCGCAACGCCGCGATTCGCCGCTATCGTGGCGCACTCCACATCACGCGCGCCAGCCTAATCGCAGGCCCCGA
>CAUPHX010000250.1:0-5158 GCA_963511125.1 uncultured Deefgea sp.
CCTCAGCGCCGATGATAGTGCGGATTGCCCGTGTGAAAGTAGGTCATTGCCAGACTCCCCATGCCAGAAAGCCCGATTCGAAAGAGTCGGGCTTTTTGCTGTTCGCTGGATTTATAGTGATGTATTGCTCTCTAGCTATCTGAAGTTATTGGCTGTGGTGATATACCCTGTAATGCCTGAATAGGTTCACTTCATTCGCTTGCATGTGCGACAATTCATGTACTCATTTTATTTGGTTTCGGTTTTTATTCATGATAAGTCCCTCACGTGGTCGGTTTATTTCAGTGGAAGGAATTGATGGTGCAGGAAAAAGCACGCATCTGGCTTGGTTGACAGATTATTTCCTGCAAAAAGGGGTCTCATTGGTTCAGTCACGAGAACCGGGCGGTACCGCTTTGGGTGAGAAGTTACGTGCCTTGCTACTGAATGATGCGATGTCATTAGAAACAGAAGCTTTATTGATGTTTGCGTCACGTGCCGAGCACTTAGCGCAAGTCATCGAGCCGGCCTTGTCGCGTGGTGACTGGGTTTTGTGTGATCGGTTTTCAGATGCGACCTATGCGTATCAATGTGGCGGCCGTGGTTTAGATAAGGCTAAATTTACTGCTTTAGAGCAGTGGGTTCAGTCACGCGAAGGGCATTTGATTGAGCCTGATTTGACCTTGATTTTTGATGTGCCGCTCGAGGTGAGCCAAGCAAGAATGGCGGATAGTCGTGTGTTAGACCGATTTGAATCTGAGCAACAAGACTTCCATGCCCGAGTTCGCGCTGCCTATCTGGAGCGAGCAGAACAAAATCCGCAGCGGATTCGTGTCATCAATGCCAATCGATCTTTGGCTGAAATTCAGTCTGAACTCGCCGAGGTATTCGTAGATTATGAATAAAGACACGGCTTTGTACCCTTGGTTGCAAGCCGCGTGGCAAGACTTGTTGCGTGAGCGTGATCGTTTACCTCATGCTTTGCTGATTACCGGCGAGCCTGGCATTGGTAAACGCGTATTTGCCGAATATCTGGCGCAATTTTTACTCTGTGAAGATACGAGCAAGTCAACGCAACCTTGTGGAGTTTGTGATGGTTGTCGTTGGTATTTAGCGGGGAATCATCCCGATTTTCGTGTTTTGCAGCCTGAAGAGGCCGAAGAAGACCGAGCAGATGAGTCCGATAGTAAAAAGCCGAAGAAAAAATCAGAAATTATCCGAGTTGAAGACGTTCGTGCCTTGGCCGATTTTGTTAATCTGTCGGCGCATCGTCGTAGTCTGAGAGTGACTTTGGTTGTACCGGCCGATACGATGAATCTGGCTGCTGCAAATGCATTTCTAAAAACCTTAGAAGAACCCCCCGCTGGCGCCATGTTTATCTTGGTCGCCGATCATTGGCGTCGATTATTGCCGACGATACGTAGCCGTTGCCGAGTCTTTCCTTTGGCTTTACCTGAACCGCATGCCGCGATGCAATGGCTCAATTCACATGGTGTGGTGAATCCAGCTTTGCATCTGGCACATACTGGCGGCGCACCGTTGGCTGCGATGGATGATGCGGCAGCAGAATGGTTGTCTGTTCGGCAAAATTTTCTCGAACACATCGCAGAGCCAGCTACTTTGGACGTATTGAAACTGAGTACTGAATTAGATAAAGCCAAGCTCGATACGAGTTTAGTGATCGCGTGGCTACAAAAGTGGATTTATGACTTGATAAGCTTGGGCTTAGCACAAAAAATTCGCTATTATCCAGACTGGCATGACGCATTATTTCGGCTGGCACCGCGTGCGCATTTTTTAATGCCGTATGTGAATCAACTTACTGAAGCTCAAAAATTATCACGACATCCACTCAATCAGCGCTTGGTATTTGAAAGTCTGTTGTTTGCCTATGTGGATGCATTACGTGGAAAAGGTCGTCAAGGAAAAGTATGAGTGAAGATATTGTTCAAGCTCCCGCCGCCCGGCCTGGCGTGTTGTCCTTAAATATTAAAGAAAAAGCCGCGCTCTACGCGTCGTATATGCCGTTTATTAAAGGCGGCGGAATTTTTATTCCAACCAATAAAGTCTATAACTTGGGTGATGAAGTATTTATGCTCTTGGCTTTACTCGATGATCCTGCGCGAATCGCCGTTTCAGGGAATGTGGTTTGGGTCACGCCACCGGGTGCGCATAATAATCACCAGCAAGGGATCGGTGTGCAATTTTCGACCAATGAGGCGGGCAATATGGCTAAAATTAAAATCGAAAATTTACTCGGTGGTTATCTGCAATCTGGCCGAACAACACACACGATGTAAGTTGATAAGCAAAAGTTCTCTGGCTGCGTTGTCGTGCCTCGTCGTACTCGATGTACTGCCTTTGGCGTCGACGCCTTGCCATAAAACTTTTGCTTGGTTGCATTAATTAACGCTGTTTACGTTATGATTCAAGCCGTACCGATTGAGGTGCGGCTTTTTTATTGAATGAAGAAAAATGATGAAGTTTGTTGATTCGCATTGCCACATTAATTTCCCCGACCTCGCCGCGCAGATGCCCGAGCTACTCGCCAATATGGACAGCAACCAGGTGAGCCACGCGCTGTGCGTCGCGGTGAATTTGCCTGAATTGCCGAGCGTGCTGGCGCTGGCGCAACAGCATAAGAATATTTTCGCCTCAGTCGGTGTGCATCCCGATTACGAAGACACGCCCGAGCCAACCGTCGCGCAATTGGTCGAGCTAGCCGGGTCACCCAAAGTCGTCGCGATTGGCGAAACGGGCTTGGATTATTTCCGCCTCAAAGGCGATCTGGAATGGCAGCGTGAACGCTTTCGCACCCATATCCGCGCCGCTTGCGAAACGGGCTTGCCGTTGATAATTCATACCCGAGCGTCGAGTGAAGACACCATCCGCATCATGCGCGAAGAAAAGGCCAATGAAGTTGGCGGCGTGATGCATTGCTTTACCGAAAGTTGGGAAGTCGCGCAGCAAGCGATGGAACTTGGCTTTTACATTTCGCTCTCAGGGATTGTGACATTTAAAAAAGCCACCGAGCTCAAAGACGTCGCTTATAAAATGCCGCTTGATCGCCTATTGATCGAAACCGATTCGCCGTATCTGGCGCCGATGCCGCATCGTGGCAAACAAAATCAGCCCGCGTGGGTGCGGCATGTGGCCGAGCATATTGCTGTGCTCAAAAACATTCCGCTCGAAGAAGTCGCAGCGGCAACGACAGCGAATTTCTTTAAACTGTTTCACCGCGCGAGCGTCAGCTAATGTCCGTGCCTGAGTCCGTTTCTACATCGCCAGCCCCAGCGATCCGCGTTGAAACGATCTTGCTGGGCGTCGGTTCGAGTGGTGGTTCGCCTGCTTTGGGCTGCAACTGCCCAACCTGCGTATCGACCGATCCAAAAAACACCCGCACCCGCGCATCCGCCGTGATGCGAGCGGGTGGCAAAACCTTTTTGATCGATACTGGCCCTGATCTGCGTGGGCAATCGCTGCGTGAGCAAATTCTGCACGTTGATGCTGTGCTTTACACGCATCCACACGCTGATCATCTGAATGGCATCGACGATCTACGTGCATTTTGCTGGCTGCAAAAAGCCGCTTTGCCGGTGTATGGCAATCGCCTGATGCTAGGCCATATTCGCGAGCGCTTTCCGTACACGCTGATGAAGCCGAATGAGTTTTGGGATAAGCCAGTGCTGACGATTCATGAAGTCGAAGCCGAGCCGTTTCAAGTTGGCGATGTAACCATTCAGCCAATTCCGCTGATTCACGGTAAATGGCCGATTTTAGGTTGGCGCATTGGCAATGTGGCGTATCTGACCGATGTGTCGGAAATACCCGCTGATAGCATGGCGCTGTTGCAAGATTTAGACGTGCTGTTTCTCGATTGCTTGCGCACTAAGCCGCATCCAACGCATTTATCGGTCGAGCAATCTTTGCGAGTCGCCGCCGAAATTGCGGCCAAGCGCACGGTGCTGATTCATATGACGCACGAACTCGAATATCACGCGCTCAGCCAAACTTTGCCTCAAGGTGTTGAGGTTGGGTATGATGGTCTAGGCATTATTAGTGAGTAGCTAGAAGGCAATACCTATGGATATTAATGTTTTAGGCCAAGCGCTACAGCCTTGCAGTTTTGAACCGCTCACCGGATTTTTCCGCGATGGCTGCTGTCGCACTGATGAAGCCGATATCGGTGAACACATCGTTTGCGTGGTGCTCAGTACGAAATTTTTAAGTTTTTCGCAACAACGCGGCAACGACCTATCGACGCCGCGCCCAGAATACGGCTTTGCGGGCCTGAAATCGGGTGACCGATGGTGCCTCTGCGTCACGCGCTGGCTGGAAGCACTGCAAGCGGGTGCAGCCCCACAAATCGTCCTCGCCGCCACGCATGAAAATATTCTGGATTTAATTTCGTTGGAAACGCTGGTGGAATACGGCATTGATCGGCCGGTATTTAAGGATTAGCGCTGAGGCGTAACTTGCCCATTTTATTTGAATGTCGAAATGCTATACGGTTTAAGACACAAGGGAACAGAACGATGACACATCCAACGCGAAGCTGGCATCCGAAAAAGCTACTGAATAGCAAATGGACTGCCGTTGTGCCGCAGCAGCGCGAGAAGCACTTTCTGGTCGTCAAAGTCGAACTCGATCCACTAGACGCGCAAAAAGTCGCACAGGTCACGCTAGAAGCGGTGCTCAGTAAACGGCATTTCACGCTGCATTGGAGCGCGCTAGAAGATAACGCGCAATGGCGTGTCGGCTGGCTGTGATGTAGAAAACGAATGGTGATGAGCAAAAAAAGGACATCGGCATGATAAGGAAAGCCATAGAGATGGGCACAATGAATGGTTTCGTAGCGGGTACGCTGGTGCACACTAAAGAAGGCTTGCGTGCTGTAGAGTCGCTGCAAGTGGGTGACTTGGTCTTGGCGAAGGATGAGTCCGGTCAGGGCGATACGGCCTATAAGCGGGTACTGAAAACCCTTCGTTTTGAAGATAAGGAAATTTGGTATCTAGAATTTGGCTGGATGCGAACGAGTGACAAGCCGCAGCCAGAGGTTTGGGAAGGCTTTTTGACGTGTACTCGAAATCACCCATTCTGGGTCCGAGGCCGACATGGAAAAGTCAATGGCTTGGAACAAGTGGTGTTCGATGAATATACGCCACATGATGTTTGGCGC
>CAUPHX010000251.1:0-5155 GCA_963511125.1 uncultured Deefgea sp.
AAAGTGCGCTGGCCGATTGATGCGGTGACTTTGATTCATCGGGTTGGCCCCTTACGTCCAGCTGAGCAAATTGTGTTGGTTTTGACAGCTAGTGCGCATCGGGATGCCGCCTATGCTGCAAATGCGTATATCATGGATTATCTAAAAACTGAGGCGCCGTTTAGGAAAAAGGAAGTCACTGCAAGCATCAGTATCTGGGTAGATGCGCGCGAATCCGACCAAACGGCAAGGCAACGTTGGGAATGATGTGATCATGGTTGATGCGGTTGAGCTAGCGCGGGATGGAAAGAGAAATGATCGTTGATGCAGTCATTTTAGCGGGCGGTGAAGGCAGACGGATGGATGGGCGCGACAAAGGCTTGGTCGAGTTGTCGGGGCGGCCGCTAGCCGAATGGTGCTTAGAAGGCGTGCAGCGACAAACGGTCGCCGTTGATCATGTACTGATTTCTGCCAATCGTAATCTGGCGGATTACGCCCGTTATGGCTACGCTGTGTTGCGCGATGTGTATCCAAATCATCCGGGTCCGATGGGCGGAATTCATGCCGCTTTTTTGGCGTCGCCAGCCAAAATGCTCATGGTGATCCCCTGCGACTCGCCGTTCTTACCGCCTGATTTGCTGCAACAATTGCGTGCCGCGATGGAATCATCGCAAACGCTGGCGGCAGTGGCAAAAACCAGCGATGGCCGGATTTACCCGACGATTTGTCTGTTGTCCCGGGCGGTATTGCCGTCTTTGCTGGAGCATTTATCGAGTGGCCGCTTAAAAATGCTGGATTGGCTAAAAAGTTTAAACGCGGTTGAAGTGACGTTTGCCAAAGATAGCTTTCCTAACCTAAATACCTTGGATGATTTGTCGGACTTATCAAAGCGACTGTCGGGGGTTGAGACGATTCCAGTGGCGGGCGGTTTAACGCATTTTAATAGTGCCGGTGACGCTCATATGGTCGACGTTGGGGCGAAGGCCGAAACGCACCGGATTGCCACCGCGCAAGGTGATATTCGAATGTTGCCCGATACGCTACGTTTGATTGAAGACGGCAGCAATAAAAAAGGTGACGTTCTCGGTGTGGCGCGAATTGCGGCGATTATGGCGGCGAAAAAAACCAGCGATCTAATTCCGCTCTGCCATCCCTTGCCGCTGACCAAAGTGAACGTCGATTTCCAGATCGATCGAAAGAAATCTACGATGCGTTGTATTTTAACCTGCGAAACCTATGGCAAAACTGGCATCGAAATGGAAGCGCTGACGGCGGTGAACGTCGGCCTGCTGACGGTTTACGATATGTGCAAAGCGGTCGATAAAGGCATGGTGATGACGGATATTCGCCTGCTAGAAAAAATCGGCGGCAAATCGGGGCATTGGCAGGCAGCACCTGATACATTCGTCATTTAAGTGACTGAAAATAAAGTATTAACTTCTCAGTGGTAGTATTAAATCCATGCCGTTGGCGTATTATTTATGTGTTGGAGTTCGATCACATGAGGGGTACGCCATGCTGCCGAAAGCCCTGTATGAATGCCTGCCCTACGGTTGCCAAGCCTTGGGCGTAAGTAGTGCCTTGTGGAGTAGTAACACCATAGGCGTGGTGTCAGCTTTATTGTTAATGCTGGCTGCGATTGTGATTTTGTATCTGCGTTTGCATGCTCGCACTCAGCAAGTTGAAGAGTACAAAAAGCTGCTCGCGCGGGAAAAGCAGCTTTCTGGCGGCATCCACCTCGGTCATTCGTGAACTAGATGCCGTAGTCAGCTTAAGCCCAAGGCATTGGATTCTTAGTCACTGCAACGGCAACCATATAGCCAAAGGTACAGACCGCTGCGACGAATGCCATGGCGCGGATCGGATAAGTCTTGCCGCGTTTAATCGCAATCGTTCCCAGAGCGATATAAACCACTAAGGCAATCAGTTTTGCCATAATCCATGGCGTTGCGCCCGGTTTCAAGCCCAGCATCACTGCTAAACTCACTCCAGCAATCAGCAAAGCCGTGTCGATAATGTGCGGTGCAATCCGCAAGGTTTTCATTTGCAAAGCCTTGGAAGACTTCAGCATTAAAAAGCCGCGTAGTAGAAACAGCACGCCCGATAGCGTCACCAAACTCAGGTGTAAATGCTTGACGTCCAAATAATATTCCATGCTTTTGTCTCGATGTGATGAATAGGTCTTATGCCTAGACGATTAAAACAGTAAAATGTTGCATTGTCGGCCTTAAATAGTAGAAAAAAATGGAAGAACCTCTTCGCTTATCTAAACGCATGGCCGAATTGGGCCTGTGCTCGCGTCGCGAGGCCGATGAATATATCTCCCGTGGCTGGGTCTTGGTCGATGGTCAAGTCGTCGACGTGCTGGGTACCAAAGTCTTGCCGAGCCAGAATATTGAATTACATAAGTTCGCGGCACAAGTGCAAGCGGGGCGCGTCACGATTCTGATTAATAAGCCGGTGGGCTATGTGTCGGGTCAGGCCGAAGATGGTTACGAGCCAGCGGTGGTGTTATTCAAGCCAGAAAATCATTGGGTCGGAGATACCAGCGGGATTCCGTTTTCGCCCGTACATTACCAAGGCCTCGCGCCAGCGGGACGCTTGGATATTGATTCAGTGGGTTTATTGGTCTTGACGCAAGACGGCGTGGTGGCCAAGACCTTGATTGGCGAAAACTCGCAAGTTGAAAAAGAATATCTGGTTCGGGTTCATGGTCATTTGAAAGGTGATGGTTTACGTTTACTCAATCACGGTCTTGAGCTGGATGGCGTACGCCTTAAACCGGCGCGTGTTTGGTGGCAAAATACCGATCAACTGCGTTTTATCTTGCGTGAAGGAAAAAAACGTCAAATTCGCCGCATGTGTGAATTGGTGGGTCTTGAAGTCGTGGGCCTGCAGCGAATCCGCATCGGCCGCATTATGCTCGGCGATTTGCCGCGGGGTCAGTGGCGCTATTTGGGGCCGAATGAGTCCTTTATTGGTGGCGATTTCGAGGGCTAATCAGTGCAGCTCATCTGGAGCCTAAAGGATGATTTTTAGGTTTCGCCTCTTTCAGCTTTGAACCCGCCCTCTCTTTGAGAGGGCTTCTTATTGAATTGGATTAATTTATGCGCGCTGATTTGTGGCTGGTCGAACACGGCTTGGCGAACTCGCGCACCGCAGCGCAAACGATGATTTTGGCGGGGCGCGTATGGGTCGATGGGAAGGTGCTGAGCAAGGTGGCCAGCCGACTTGCTCCGTATGCTGAGGTAACAGTGACGCCTGACGAGCTGGATCGCTATGTGTCGCGTGGTGGGCTAAAACTCGCTGGCGCGCTGGCGGCGGCCGAGCTGGATGTGACCGGCATGCTGGCGCTGGATGTGGGGATTTCAACCGGTGGCTTTACCGATTGCTTGCTGCAATCGGGGGCACGGCGCGTGATTGGCGTTGAAGTCGGTCACGATCAATTGCATCCCCGCTTGCTGGCCGATTCACGTGTACAGCAATTTGAAGGTGTCAATGCGCGTCATCTGAGCATAGAAACGATTGCATCGGCACTTCATGATGAGTCGATTGATTTGATTGTGGGTGATATCTCGTTTATTTCGCTGACTTTAGTGCTGCCCGCGCTGCGTGCTGTTTTGCCTGTCGGGGGTAAATTGCTGTTTTTAGTCAAACCACAATTTGAGCTGGGCCAGCAGGCATTGGGCAAAGGCGGCATTGTGCGTGATGAGAGTTTGTATCCCCAAGTCGAAGAAAAAATCAGCAGCGCGGCAAGGGTAGAGGGCTTTGAAGTACTGAATTATTTTGCCAGTCCGATTGCGGGTGGCGATGGCAATAAGGAATTTTTTATCTACGCAGCGGCGATTTGATTGGGTATTGCTTTGCAAGCCTTTTAGGATGAAGCTTGTATTGAAATACGTTGGCTATTTAGAAGTTGTTCGCTTTTTTAAATCGTGAAGCCAGCTTTAAAAGTAATTTTTTAACCCTTAACAGATGCCATTGATCGTAAACCCAATGCCAATCGTGCGTCCAGTTTCTAGTGCAGGTCGCAAGGTAAGCAAACCGCTTACTTGCATAAGATTGCACATGGAACGAACTAATTTTCGTGAGTAATGTAAAAGTGAATGCGGCGAAGAAAGGGTGTATTTTTTTGGGCAGGCGCGAGCAATAAAAAACGGCATCAAATCAATTGATGCCGTTTTTGCTTTATTGGCTTACTTCAGATGCTTTATTCTCTAAAGGATCGACTGGCCTTTTTAGCTTGAAATCGAGTTTACTGTTAAAAAACGCCCGGCCTTCGTCTACCTCTTTGATCAGCGCTCGCACGCTCGGCTCTTTAAAGCTAAATAAAGTCTCATAAAAATAATCGTAACTTTCTGGGTAGGCAAAGGCCGCTTGGCGCATCAGGGTATGGGCGATGGCTTGGTTGCCGCTGAGGGCTTCCATTACCGCTTGATCGGTCATTTGACCTGGATAAGGGCGTAGGTCATTGAGGTGCCGCAAAATACCGAGTTTCCACGGCATTTCACTGCTGCTGGCGACGATGTAATTGGATAGGCTGTAGTCAGCATAAAAATCAACGAGTGGATTATTGCGTAGGCCTTCTAAGGTACGAATGTTCGTTGCATTGACCTTTTCATCTTTGGATGGATCCATAATTGGATAGATTTTGAGGTAAAGCTGCCCGCCTAACACGGCAATCGTGAGCGCAATCCCTGCCCACATCGTCCAAATCACACGCGCTGCGCTGGTTGGGACATTGAAATGAGATGCATCGCTACGCAAGAAAAACAGCGCAACCGCAAATGGCCCAAGGAAGTGGAAGTACCATAAAGGGTATTCGACTAGACTGTGCAGCAGTGATACCACCGCGAGCGATGCCCCAAAGACCACGATGGGATTGTTCCATTGGCGGAATAAATTACAAAACGCCCAGAGAATGCCGCCAAGGATAATCAAGGTGCCAAAAATGCCGGTTTCAGCGAGTAGATTGAGGACTGAGTTATGCGCGTGCGTAAACAAGACACTTTCTGACACAATCGCAAATTCAGGGCGTACTTGCAGTGCGACACTTTGCGCGCCAAAAGCACCCCAACCAATCCCAGTCCAAGGGTAGGCCAGAAACGCCAGCCAAGCTTTGTGCCATTCGACCAAGCGGCGTGAACCACGTGAGTCGATTCGATCTAGCCCAGTG
>CAUPHX010000252.1:0-5079 GCA_963511125.1 uncultured Deefgea sp.
CAAAGCAGGTCTTTTTCGCTCCAAATTTGATTAAAATAAACAAAATGTCCATCCATAATCTGAAATCCCTAAACAAAATTATTCTAACTATCTCCACTTTGTTATTGTTTGTGGGCTGCTCAAGCAAGGGCCCTATCGACTTGAAAATGCAAAGTGAAGCGAGTCCCGTCGTCAATCGCGATGCGAACGGCAAATCACTCTCCCTCGTGCTGCATGTGTATCAACTCAAAAGTAAAGATGAATTTAATCGTCTGACTTTTGATGCACTAGCCAGCGGTAAACCCAGCAATGAATTACTAGCAAACACACTCATTACGCAGTCGGAGTTTGTGCTACTTCCGGGCAAAGAAAGTTCATTGCCATTTACATTGCAAGCCGATACGCAGTACGTCGGCATCGTTGGATTCTTCCGTAAGCCCGACGCGCAATTTTGGCGCTCGCTCGTTACTGCTGAAGAAATGCGCAATGCAAAAAAAATCAACATCAAAGCACAGGACTGCTTTCTACAAATCACCACACCAAAAACCGAGCTGATTCCTGGGCAGCCAGCGCAATTCAAAACCGACTGCGGTAGCAGTCAAACCAAATCCACTAAATCGAAGTAATTAATAGGCAGGGGTATACCCTGCAGATGCTTAATACGAAGTGGCCAGGAGTAGATACATCATGTTGAAAGCCAAGCGTGTGTTGTGGGGGGAAGGCATGTTTCTTCGCCCACAACACTTCCAGCAACAATCTTTATTTCACGATCATCAGCAAGCTGAAATTCGTAATTTACTCAGTCGCCACGCTTGGGGCTTGCAAAAATTACAAATTGATCAAGTAGCCCTACGTGGCGGTCAAGTTCGACTTGATGCCTTGGAATTATTATTTCGCGACGGAACACTGTTTCAAGCACCGCAAGCTGAGCCACTGCCACTGTCGCGCGATTTGAATGACATCCCGCAACTTGGAGTCAACTCAACGCTATATGCATGCTTAGCTCAATTGCAACCATATGGCGGCAACAGCCAATCAATCGAGCAGATTGCCTCGCGCCCTACGCGCTATCGCAATGCACTGACTGGTATCGCAGATCTGTTTACTCAAGCTTTAGATGCTGACATCACGGCCATGGAAATGGACGTGCGATTGATGGTTGAAGAAGAAAATCGGGATGGTTACGACGCCATTGCCTTGGGACAACTGAAGAAAGACGCCACTGGGCAATGGTCAATCAGCAACGACATCTATCCGCCAGCAACGACGGTCAGCGCCATACCTGCATTACAACAAAGCTTACATCGCTTATTGGATATTTTGCTAGTCAAAAGCCAAGCACTGGCAGGCGTTCACCGTGAGCGCGCCAAGAATGTGATGGAATACGGCACTACCGATATTGCCTCGTTTTGGCTACTGCATACGGTGAATCGCAACTTTGCCCGCATTAATCATTTAGTAAAATGCGAACCGCTACATCCTGAAGAGCTTTATCGTGCCCTAGCTGAGTTCTGCGGTGAATTACAAACTTTTTCATCGGTATATACCTTGGGCGACATTCCACCGTATCGCCACGAAGCATTGCACGAAACCCTGCCGGTACTCGATAGCCAGATTCGTGAATTACTCGATACGGTTATTTCAGCGCGTTATGCGGTCATTCCACTGACATCACCCAAACCATCGTTCCATATTGGCCACCTTGAAAGTGATCGCTTTTTGGACAATGTCGACTTCTATTTATCAATTCAAAGCGAACAATCCGCGGCGATTATTATCGAAACCGTGCCGCTTAAATTCAAAATTGGCGCACCGGATGACGTGGATAAGATCCTCAATTCGGCGATGCGCGGCGTAAGCGTGTCATACGCAGCGCAAACACCATCGGCGATCCCGATTCGCGTTGGCAATCACTACTTTGCCTTTGAGCCGCGCGGCGATATTTATCAGCGCATGCTGCAATCGCGCAGCATTTGCATTTACGTGCCGCAATCGCTGTCGGATTTAAAAATTGAACTGATTGCCGTCTTTCGCTAAGGACTAAACGATGAACCACACTACCGACCAAAGTCAATTACAGAGCCAGACTCAATCGACTACCAAACAAGCCATCATCGCCAAACCCGCAGCACCCAGCCTGCGCGAGTTAATGGAAGACGGCATCTATTTGCTGTTCTTACTACGCGATGGTAATGCGCCGAGCAGCGCAGCTGAATTCAATCGACGCGTCGATCATTTTCTCTCTCAATTTGAAAAAAACGCTCGAAATTTCAGCAAAGAGGGCGAAGGCATTAAAAATGCTAAGTATGCATTTTGCGCACTCATGGACGAAATCATTCTCTCTTCAGAATTCGATTTGCGTGAAGAATGGGAACGCATGCCGCTGCAGCTGCGTATTTTTGGCGAGCATTTGGCCGGTGAAGGTTTTTTTGACCACCTTGACATATTACGCCGTGATCCCAACGCCAATATTGAAGCGCTTGAGGTCTTTCACACCTGCCTGTTACTGGGTTTCCAAGGTAAATACCTGCTCGAAGGCCAAGAAAAACTGGGTTTCCTCACTGCACGTGTGGGTCAGGAAATCGTACAAGTTCGCGGCGGCAAAGCCGAATTTGCACCCAATTGGCGTTTACCGCAGCGCTTTCAAGCGTTTGTGCGTCATGAATTGCCGCTGTGGCTGTACTTCGCCCTACTCGCACTGGTTGGCGCGGGGATCTTTATTACCTATCGTGTTTTGTTGTCGCAAGACATCAGCAAAGTGCTAGGCATTTAAACGATGAGTTTAGCGCGTCGGCAAACGCTGACTTTACCTTCGATTCTGGATCGCTTACTGGATGACGAACCGGACATCACCCAGTCGGCAGGCTCCTTGCTATTTGAATTGCCGCAATTTCGCCGCGCCTTGGCGCGCGATCTGGAGGCACTGCTCAATACGCGGATTATGGATCAACCCGAGCTTTTTGATCCGCATCCGCTGGCCAAAGATTCGATGCTGCAATTTGGCATCCCCGATCTATCGGGTGTGAGCCTGCTCAATCCGGACGACCGCGAAATGCTGCGCGAGCGACTGCGCAAAGCGATCGAGCGTCACGAGCCTCGCCTAACACGCGTCCGCATCAGCCTTGATGCGCCGCGCGAACTCGAACGCCATTTGCGCTTTCGCGTCGACGCGGTATTAAAAGTTCACCCACACCGGCCGCCAGTGAGTTTTGACGCCACTTTACAACTCTCTTCCAACGTCTATCGCGTACAAAGCGATCGTTAAGCGGAATCCCCTGCCCCATGAATCCCAGCAATTTGCTTGCCTCCTTCGCCGCTGCATTCTCGCAAGACCAGCGCCTAATTTCACTACAGCTCGGTGATGGATCGGCTTGGGGCGAGCAGCTTTTGCCGCAGTCGGTGACCGGGCGCGAGGGCGTGAATCAGGCGTATCGTTACCAAATTGACTGTCTATCGCCCGCCAACGACATCGAGCTGAAATCCTTGCTCGGCCTGCCAATCGTGCTGAGTGTGGCGGATGCGAATGGCGACGCAATTGAGCGCTGTGGCGTGGTGTCGCAAGCGAAAATGCTCGGTGCGGATGGTGGTTTCGCCAAGTATCAACTCATCGTCGAACCGCCTTTTGCGCTGCTGCGCCATCGCCGTACGTCGCGGGTGTTTCAGGATTTATCGGTGCCGGATATCGTTAAGCAGGTGCTGGGTGAGCATCAAGCGAATAACTCAGTATTTGCCGCAGTGCAAACGCTGGATTTCAAACTGACTGGCGAGCATTTGGCGCGCTCGTACTGCTTGCAATACCGTGAATCCGATTACGATTTTTTAGTGCGTTTAATGCATGAGGAAGGCCTTGCGTGGCGCTTTGAACACCAGCCTGCTGACTCCCCGCAAGTGCAATTGGTGGTATTTGACGATGCGTTTGCCATCCCCGAAGCCTTGGATAGCCAAGTGCGTTTTCATCGCGCCGACGCGACCGAAGAAAGCGATGCGCTCACACAATGGACGAGCCAACGGCAAGTCGGTAGCAATTCGGTTTCACTCGCCTCATTTGATTACAAAGCCGTGAATACGCAACACAGCGGTGACGAATCGGCCGTCGATCAAGGCGATGGTGGCGCGCAACTGCAAAGCAGTTTTGAAGATTACGACCCGCAGTCACTGTACTACGCGAGCGACGCCGAGCAACTGAGCCGCTACGCGCAATTACGTCAACAAGCGATTGATACGCAAAAGAAATCGTTCAGCGGCAGCGGCACATTGCGTTCACTTCAGGCTGGGCAATGGTTCCGTTTGGAAGATCACCCCGCGCACGAATGGGATAGTGCGGATGCGCGCGAGTTTGCGATTACCGAGCTGAACTTTAGCGCGAACAACAATCTGCCGCACGATCTCACGCAACAACTGCGCCAGATTGCGCCGAGCTTGTTAGCGTGTAATGCAGCGACCAATAGCGCCACAGATACCCCATCGCCGTATCGCGTTGAATTCAAATCCCAACGACGCGGTCAGCCGATTACCCCTGCCTTTAATCTGAACGGCTCGGAACAACTAGCGAAACCCAAATCACGCGGCGTGCAAACCGCCACCGTTGTCGGCCCCGCCGAAGAAGAAATCCACACTGACGAAATGGGGCGAATCAAAGTCCAATTTCACTGGCAACGCCTGAACGAACACACCGATTTCGGCGCGAACCTCGACGACAAGAGCAGTTGCTGGATCCGCGTCGCCTATCCGAGCGCAGGCGCAGGCTGGGGTCATCAATTTATTCCGCGCGTTGGCCAACAAGTCTTGGTCGACTTTATCGAGGGCGATATCGACCGCCCGATTGTCACCGGCGTCGTCTACAACGGCAGCCACCCAACGCCGACTTTCAGCGGCGCAGGCGCGCTGCCGGCGAACAAAACGCTATCGGGCATCAAGAGTAAAGAATACAAAGGCGGCCAATACGGCGAGCTGCTGTTCGACGACAGCACCGGCCAAGTGCGCACCAAACTCAGTAGTGAGCACGCCAAAACCCAACTGAATCTCGGTTATTTAATTCATCCACGCGCCAATGGTAAAGGCGAAGCACGCGGCGAAGGCTTCGAGCTGCGCACCGACCAA
>CAUPHX010000253.1:0-5048 GCA_963511125.1 uncultured Deefgea sp.
GATTTGGAGCCGGGCAAATCACTCATCATGACCTTGCAAGGGCAAACCGAAGTGCCAAACGATGGCGAGATCAAAATCTTCTTCGAACTCAATGGCCAACCGCGTACCGTTCGAATTGCCAAAACCGTAGTTGAAGGCAAAGGCGAAACAGCGCGCGCAAGTCATCAACGTGCCGAAGTGGGCAACCCACTACAAATCGGCGCGCCGATGCCCGGCATGGTCGTTAATGTGGCGGTTAAGGCAGGACAGCGCGTCGAAAAAGGCGATACCCTCATGGCAATTGAAGCCATGAAAATGGAAACCGCAATCCGCGCCGAATTTGCCGCCAAGGTCAAAGAAGTGTTGATTAAACGTGGTAGTTCAGTCAAAGCACACGATTTATTGATTGTGCTAGAAGCAAGCTAAGCTGAATTGGTTACTCAAAAGATCAAGGCCGCAACCCGATGGTTTGCGGCCTTTTGATTTTCAAGCTTCAGCTTCAAAAGATCGGCCAATAACTCTAAATTATGGGCTGTCATAACACGTCAAAAGCATTACTCAATGTTTTGGACTTGCTCTCGCATTTGCTCGATTAAGACCTTTAATTCCATCGACACTTTTGATGTTTCAACTGAAACGGATTTCGAGCCCAAAGTATTAGCTTCGCGATTGAGTTCTTGCATCAAGAAATCCAAACGTTTGCCGGCATTGCCGCCTTTTTTCAAAATACGGCGCAGTTCCGCTAAGTGCGTTTGCAGGCGGTCAATTTCTTCGAGCACATCTACTTTTTGTGCAAACATCACCATTTCTTGGCGGACACGATCGTCGTCGCTACTACCGATGGCATCTACAAAACGCTGTGTGAGTTTTACTTCATAGTCGATGACAATCTGCGGAATCAATGGTTTCACACCAGCAATCAGAGTATCCATTGCTGTAACTCGTTCAAGTAAGATCTCGGCTAATTTCCCACCTTCACGACCGCGACTCGCTAGAAAATCATCCAAGGCCACGTCTAAAACTTCGAGCGCAGTAGCTTGCAACAACTCGGTAGGCAGTGCGTCCGACTCAATGACACCGGGCCAGCGCAAAATATCGGCCATCCTTAAATCACCCGCACTCGCTTGGTGCTCTTTGATTTGATCGGCAAGGCGTAACAGTTCTGCCACCAAAGCGTTGTTTAAGCGCAACTGGGTATTAGCTGTGTCACGGGCATTAAAATTTAGTCTACACTCAAGCTTGCCTCGATTAAGGCGACCACTGAGTTTCTCACGGATTGCGCCCTCTAAAGCCCGAAATTCCTCTGGCAATCTTAGGGTTAGATCTAAAAAACGATGGTTGACGGCACGCAATTCGACCGATAATACGCCATGGGATAATTCTCTTTGGGCACTTGCATAGCCAGTCATGCTATAAATCATATAATTTCCTTTGAACGCGCCGCTTTACAGTTGAGGCGGCAGGGCTGACACTAGTCAATCACACAGAGTATAACCAAAACTAAGCATGGCCACCCCAAGCAATCAACCGCTCGCACGCGGATATCAACTTCAGAATTACACCGTTGCCAAGCTGCTTTCAGCGGGCGGCTTTAGTATTGTCTATTTAGCTCACGATGAGCACGACTATCCCGTTGCGATTAAAGAATATCTACCAAACTCTTTGGCACTGCGCAAAGAAGGGGTTGCCGTACAAGCGGTCAGCGAAGAACACATCGCGCTGTTTCGGCACGGGCTGAAATGTTTCTTTGAAGAAGGTAAAACGCTGGCGAGAATTCAGCATCCCAATATCGTTCGCGTGCTGAATTTTTTCCGCGCCAATGATACGGTTTATATGGTCATGGAGTACGAGCGTGGCCGTACTTTGCAAAAAGAAATCCAAATCAACCACGAACGCGAAGGCGTCGACGAAAAACTCATTCGCAGTGTGTTTTACAATCTACTCAATGGTCTGCGTGAAGTTCATCTAAATAAATTACTGCATCTGGATATCAAACCAGCAAATATTTACATCCGCAAAGATGGCTCACCGGTATTGCTCGACTTTGGTTCTGCACGCCAATCTCTCACTGCAGAACACTCTCGCCTCACGCCAATGTATACGCCTGGCTTTGCTGCGCCTGAGCAATATCGAAAAAAAGAACAGCTCGGCCCTTGGACTGATATATATGGTGTTGGCGCGTCGATGTTTGCCTGTATTGCAGGTACCGCGCCGCAAGCTGCCGATAGCAGGGAAAAAGACGACAAAGTTCAACGACTGGAAATGGCTTATGGTGATCGCTATTCACCGGAGTTACTGAGCTTAATCCATCAATGCCTTGAAATCGATCACAACAAACGTCCGCAAAGTGTGCTGCAAATCCAAAAACTACTGCTCGAGCCAGGTTCAGCGCCCAGTAAAAAAACCAGTCTAATCAGCACACTGAAACGCAAGTGGATTGAAATTAGTCGCCCTAAAAACAGGGATAACTCATGAAATTTTCAGTATTCCAAGAGACTCGTAAAGGCGGGCGACAATACAATCAAGATCGATTTGGCTACTCATATAGTCGTGAATCGCTGCTTTTAGTTGTCGCAGACGGTATGGGCGGACATCTTCACGGCGAAGTTGCAGCACAAATCACGGTTGAATTGCTGAGTGACCAATTTCAAAAAAAAGCTAATCCCATCGTTTTGAATCCAGCAGAGTTTTTGCAAGATGCATTAATGAGCTGTCACGGTGCGATTTATCATTATGCAATTGCTCATCATTTGATCGAAGTCCCCCGTACCACCGTCGTAGCTTGTATTTTGCAAGACGGCATTGTGTATTGGGCCCACGTGGGTGACTCTCGTTTTTATTTGATTCGAGACGGGAAAGCCATCGCGCAAACTCGCGATCATTCGAAAGTCAGAAAGATGGTCGATGCTGGACTCATTACCGAAAAAGAAGCACTCGTTCACGCTGAAAAAAATAAAATATACAACTGCATCGGCGGCAGCTTAATTCCAGAAATAGAAATTGGCGGCAAAGTAGTACTCAATGATTCAGACGCTTTATTACTGTGTACCGATGGATTCTGGGGGTCTTTGGCTGAATCCGAAATTGAGCATTTTCTCTCATCGTTTCCAGTGATGTTTTCAGTGCCCCAGTTAATGGATAAAGCTGAAATTCGTGGTGGCGCCTATGGTGACAACCTCACTGCTTTAGCCATTAATTGGCACGATAGCAATGAATTCCCCGACACAGAAGCTTTTGTTTCAACCCAAAAGCTCGATGCCAATACGATCAGTACCCATGTCGATGCGCTGACTCTGGCCTCGACCCCAGAAATTAGCGATGATGATATTGAAAAGGCCATCGCCGAGATTCAAGCTGCCATTAATAAGTACTCGCGTTAGGCCAAATGTGAATCGTTAACATGCATTTCTGCGAGGATTGCTTTACTCTCGCTAGGGTCTGTTGACGTTTGGTTTTCGGTCGCGCTGGAGCGATTTTCGCGGCAGATCAAGGCATTTTATGCGACCAATAACCCTTTATTCGATCATGAAATAACGCAGAGATGCCGCGAAAAGCGCCCAGCCCTTCGGGTTTGGCTGCTTTTGGCCTGACTCTGCGTTGAAAAACGCTTGCATCGAGTGACTATGCCACGCGTCTTTCGCCTTGATTCAGGCCAAAATCAGCACAAACGCGATCCGCAAACCAAACGTCAACAGACCCTAGAGATGCATTTTTCATTCCCATTAATCAATAAGGATAAAATCCTCATGAAGCAAACTCTAGCCCTTATTGCACTGAGTTCCGTATTTGCGAGTAGTGCATTTGCTGCAAATAAAGACCCCATGAAGCCTTTCCCTACTGCCGAAGCGGGCATGGTGCGTAAAGTGATCAATTTGCCAGCAGTCAAGAATCCTGATCTCTATCGCGTGCAGTTATTGCCGGGAAAAATGATGGAAGTCGATTGCAACCGCACTCGTTTAAGCGGCACGATGACTGAAAAAACCGCTGAAGGCTGGGGATTCAATTATTGGGTGGTGAGCCAAGTCGGTGCTGGCGCAAGCACCATGATGGCTTGCGACCCGAAGATGAAAAAGACCCAAGAATTTGTCTCTATTTATTCTGAACAACTGCATCGCTACAACGCAAAGCTGCCATTGGTGGTGTATGTTCCTGAAGGAATTGAGCTACGCTATCGTATTTTCTCAGCCAAAGAAAAAACAAGTTCGGCCGTGAACGAATAAATCGTTAAGCCACAGCAAACAGAAACTGGGCTACGTTGATCCCCCATTTAGCGGGGTCCTCGTGGCCCATAATTTTATCCGCGCCACCTTGCCCCATCGGCCGCGCTAAATCGACAATTATCGGCGTAATGTAGGTATTCGATTTGGTACTAAACACAACTTTCAACTTTGGCTGCAATAAGCTCCCTTCATTTTGCTCGAGCACCACACCCAAGCGCCCCGACTCCAAACGCACTAAACTCCCTACCGGATAAATCCCGACCGTTCGCATAAAAGCCTGTACCAATTCAGGATTAAAGTGAAATTTACTCCATTCCCATAATTTACGCAGTCCTTCGGTTGCCGGCATGCCGACGTGATAGCAGCGATCCGACGTAATTGCGTCATACACATCCACCACCGCCGCCATTTGCGCCATTCGGCTAATCTCACTACCCGGTAATTTGTGCGGATAACCCGTACCATCCATGCGCTCATGGTGATGCAAAGTGATTTCGAGCGGGATTGCCTCTATCCCCTCAATGTCTTTGAGAATTTTCCAGCCTTCCTCGGGATGCGTACGCATAACGGCAAACTCTGCCTCAGTCAAACGCCCTGGATTATTCAAAATTTTATTGGGTACTTTCATTTTTCCGGTGTCATGCAATAGACCGCCGGTACCAGCCAAGCGAATCAAATCACGATCCAAGCCCAAAGATTGAGCAAAGGTCACCATCAAAGTACAGACGCTGACCGAATGCAAAAATGTGTATTCGTCCTTATCTTTAATTCCCGACAAACCCACTAAAGCACCACTATTGCGCAATACCGACTCGGTAATATCTTCCACCACATGGGTTACATTTTCCA
>CAUPHX010000254.1:0-5038 GCA_963511125.1 uncultured Deefgea sp.
CTTACTAGCAGAAGTGACTTCGGGTTATGGTCAGCGCCAGCTCGGGGTGAAATTACCGCCTTATTTTGATATTGCCCACTTTGATGAAGCAGCTGAAATTCTGAATCGCTACCCGAGCGTGGCTTTTGTAACTTGCATCAATTCGATTGGCAATGCCTTGGTGATCGACATCAATACCGAATCCGTGATTATTAAGCCGAAAGACGGTTTTGGCGGTTTGGGCGGCGATTATGTACTGCCAACGGCACTGGCGAATGTAAATGCCTTTTATCGTCGCTGCCCCGACAAAACCGTGATTGGTTGTGGCGGTATCAAATCCGGAAATGAAGCATTTCTACATATTTTAGCCGGTGCGACTCTGGTTCAAATGGGTACCGCACTCTACGAAGAAGGCCCAGGCATTTTTGCCCGTGTTAAGGCTGAGTTGCTCGAAATCATGACGCAAAAAGGTTACGAAAATTTGGCTGATTTTCATGGCAAGCTAAAAACACTGTAAAGCGAGCAGTGACCATCATAAAAAAAGCGGCCTAGGCCGCTTTAAATTTATTCAGACTCTTTTTTTAATCGCTCTGCATTCTCAGAAGTGCGTTTATGAACTGGATGCAAAACAGCGTGCGCAAAATTGGCCGTTGCTTCGGCCAAATACTCAGGACTAACCATACTGTACTGCATAGCAGTTTGCGCAGCGGCGAGTTCTTTTGGCGACCCCGCCGAAGCGGCGACCAAGTCCATCATCGCTTGGGTTTGTTGCAACGCTGAATTCCACATCATCTGCTGCATTGTGCCGATGTGCTGCATTGCAGCCAATGTTGATTCACCGGCGGCCTCAAGCTTTTCTAAGCCCATTTGACTCATCTCAGCTTGGTCAGCCTCAGTTGGATTGATGCCCGCCTCAGCCATACGCTGAGTGCGCTGCGAAAAAACAAATGCCGAGTCCAACCACATTTCTTGCGTTCTTTGTGCCAATTCATTCCAGGCTGAAAATGGATCTTGCGTCGATTTTGTCATTATGTTCTTTTTAGAATAAGCGGATTAATACTCAACAGGGACAGGGTCTAAGCTGCGCCACAAATACCAAGTAGCTACACTACACCACGGTTGCCAGCTTTGGGCTAGTGTAATTATATCAACACGCGGCAAACGCTCACCGCGGTGATAATGCAAAGCAATGCCTTTAATCAAGCCAATATCGTCCAAAGGTAAAACATTAGGCCGCAACAAATAAAACAGCAAAAACATTTCTGCGGTCCAGCGGCCAATCCCCCGAATGGTGACGAGTTCACGAATAATCGCCTCATCACCCCAATCTTGCCAAAGGCTTGGATCCAAACGACCTGACTGATGGTGCTTAGCTAAATCAATCAGGTATTCGACTTTTCTGGCTGAAAGCCCGCAGGCGCGCAGCGTTTCTATTGGGTTCGACAAGACTGTATCGCTCGTCACATCAGCCAAAGCAACACACAACCTCGCCCACACGGAATCCGCAGCTTTTACCGAAATTTGCTGCCCGACAATAGAGCGCGCCAAGGTATGAAACGCATCGCCTCGCCCCACAAGGCTTACCAAGGGAGACGCCTCAATCAGCTTAGCCATAATGGGATCATTCGCCGATAACTCAGCGCAAGCTTGATCCCAATAGGCAGGGCGACCTAAACTCATTCACCCGCCACTGTCATGCGTTCAATTAAAATCGAACCCACCCTGCGACTGCTTGAGGTGAGTCCATCATCACCAATCGCAACAATTTGGCTGTACATATCGCGTAAATTACCTGCGATGGTAATTTCTTCAACCGGATATTGAATGACGCCGTTTTCCACCCAGAAGCCCGCTGCCCCACGAGAATAATCGCCGGTCACCATATTAGTGCCGTGCCCTAATAGCTCGGTAACCAAGAGTCCCGTTCCCATCATGGCCAGCATGCCAGCCGCCTCAGTGGTGGGTGCAACTAAAATATTATGCGCACCACCCGCGTTACCCGTAGTATTCATCCCTAGCTTACGTGCAGAATAGCTCCCAAGGAAATACCCCTGCTGCACACCAGCATCAACTACCGTTCTAGCGACCGTAGCAACACCCTCGGCATCAAAAGCACCACTGGCAAGCCCGCGCTTCAAAAATGGGTCTTCATGAATGGTCACACACGGGGCGAACACCGTTTGTCCTAAGCTATCGACCAAAAAACTTGATTTGCGGTACAAACTACTCCCGCTGACTGCTGAAATCCAATGCCCAATCAATGAGCTGGCGACTGGCGCCTCAAACAACACTGGATATTCGCCCGTCTTTAAGCGCCGCGCACCAAGGCGGCGTACCGTGCGTTCACCTGCGCGCTGCCCAATCGCTTTTGCATGATCTAAATCAGTGTGCGCACGGGCAGAGCTATACCAATAGTCTCGCTGCATACCCGAATCATCTTCGGCGATCACGGCGGCGGAAATACTGTAGCGCGTACTGGTACCTGCACCCATAAAGCCCAATGAATTGGCGTAGACCCAACGCGAGCCAGACGTCGCCACGGTGGCCCCATCCGAATTATTGATTCGCTCGTCAACAGCCAGCGCAGCCGCCTCGCATTCGCGCGCTAGTTCAATCGCCCCTTCGACGGCAAGTGGCCACGGGTGGTACAAATCCAGTTCTGGAAAATGAGTACACAGGCGCAGCGGATCCGCCTGACCTGCAAATTCGTCGGCAGCGGTGTATTTAGCAATGCTCAATGCTTTGCTCACCGTTTCAGCAAGGGCAGCACTTGAAAAATCACTACTACTGGCGTGCGCTTTTTGCTGCCCCAGATAAACGGTAACATTGAGACCTTTATCTCGGTTGTATTCGATGGTTTCAATCTCATCTAAACGCACCGAAACGTTTTGCCCTGCGCCCTCCGAGACCTCGACATCACACGCGGTCGCGCCCTGCTTTTGCGCCTCTTGCAGCACTTGTGCTGCTAAATCACGAAGGGTTTGTTCACTAAAACTAAATTCAGACACGGAGTTTTCTCAGAAGAAAAGTGGGGAATAGGGATTCGTTTGGTATCATACTGCTTTTGCATCTATTTCAGACAATATATGGCCAATCAGTCGAATCAATATGATAGCGATGAGCCCGTTGGCATCATCAGCAAATCCCAAGCCAAGCGTGAAGCGACGGAATTACAAAAACTAGGCGCAACGCTGCTTGAATATACGCCCAAGCAATTGCTGCCGCTCAATTTGCCAGAAAATTTACTTCACGCAATCAAAGAAGGCCGAAAAATTACGGCCAACGTTGCGACTGCACGTAACAAACAGTATATCGGCAAACTGATGCGCAATATCGATCCGGCGCCAATTTATGCATTTTTAGATGCACAAAAAGGCATCACCAATGAGCACAACATCTGGCTACACCAGATTGAACGCTTGCGCGAACGCATGCTGACCGATGCAAAAGCCGTTGAAAAATTCATTGCAGATTATCCTGCAGTCGACATTCAGTTTCTGCGCCAGCTCATTCGCAATGCGCAAAAAGAACGTCAGCAGCAAGAAGCAGGCAAGCATATTCCGCCAAAAGCATTCCGTGAGCTATTTCAACTGATGAAAACCTTTATCAAGGAACCAGCAACAGGCTACCAAGATGAAGTCAGTGGCGACGAAGAAGCCAACGAGGGATAACAATGACGGCACATTCAGCACCAACGTTGGTCGCTAAAGGTTTTTTATTCGATATGGACGGCACCTTGATCGACTCAAGGCCGTGCATTGAGTTAATTTGGCGACGTTGGGCTGAGCGTAACGCCATCGAATTTGCTGAAGTCATGCAAGTCATGCATGGTCGACGTGGGCAAGAAACCATCGCCATCGTTGCCCCACACTTGAATGCAGCGCTCGAAACTGAGCACCTGATTGCCGAAGAACTAATTAGCCTCGAAGGCACCACCATCCTACCTGGTGCACTGGCGTTTTTGAATCAACTTCATCCTGAGCAATGGGCGCTCGTTACATCAGCGCCGCGTGAGCTAGCACTAGCCAAGCTGACCTTTGACGGTCTACCACTCCCCAAATACTTAATTGGGGCTGAAGATGTAGCGCAAGGCAAGCCCCACCCTTCCCCCTATATTCAGGGTGCGGCGCTTCTCGGCTTAAATGCAAATGAATGCATCGCTTTTGAAGATGCACCCAATGGCATTCGTTCGGCACATGCCGCTGGCGCACAAGTGATTGCGATTACCTGCACAGCAGGAAGCGATGAAACCACACTGGCACACCAACAAGTCGCTGATTTCACGCAGCTCGTACTTCATCAGCAAGCATCATCATTTACTTTGAGTGTCTCCCAATGAGTTCAGCGCTAAAAATTGGCTTAGTTTCGGTGTCTGATCGCGCAAGCACTGGCGTGTATGAGGACAAAGGCATTCCAGCGTTAAGCGACTGGCTCAATCGAGCCTTGATCACCCCGTTTACACTTCAGACACGCTTAATTGCTGATGAGCAAGCGCAGATAGAAGCGACGCTCAAAGAACTGGTTGATGAGTGTGATTGCCACCTTGTACTCACTACGGGTGGTACGGGACCAGCAAAACGCGATGTAACCCCAGATGCGACGATTGCAGTGATGGACAGAGAAATGCCCGGTTTTGGCGAACAAATGCGACAAATTAGTTTGAAGTTTGTGCCTACCGCGATTTTGTCACGACAAACGGCCGTAATTCGTGGCTCGAGTTTGATTCTCAATCTGCCGGGGCAACCGAAATCGATCCAAGAAACTTTGGAAGGTTTAAAAGACGACGAAGGAAAAACCATTGTTGCGGGGATTTTTGCGGCGATTCCATATTGCATCCAGCTACTAGAAGGCCCTTACATTGAAACCGATGAGCGCGTGGTGAAAACATTCAGACCTAAGTCGGCGATAAAATCTGGCTAAATAAAAAAGCGTGCATTTGTGATGCACGCTTTTTATTAAAGAACACAAGTTAATCTTGACGTAAAACATTCACCGTCACCCAAGACCAATCGACCCCTTTTTCAAGTACCGATCCTAGACTCACAGAGAATTTTTTGTA
>CAUPHX010000255.1:0-5030 GCA_963511125.1 uncultured Deefgea sp.
AAGAAATTTAATGGGTAATCAGGGGCAAAACAGGTTGTTGCAGTATTTCTCTTTAGAAAAATCGGTGAGGGGTTATACAGAATTATTTAATGACTTGCTTAATAAATAATTTTGCTAGCTATAAATTAGATTTTTCACTTGTCAAAACCGCTGTTTGAACCTGATTGCAGGTATGCCTGTCTTGAGTTAAGCCGAATGCCTTGGCAATGTTTATTTGTCTTGAACGCAGAGAGTCAAATAAATGGCCTGCCTATCTATTAATTTAATCACTTTGTGAGTTGTTCCATGCCATTTTTAAAAGAGGTCAATTGGAGTCGGTGGTTTGCTACGATCTTGTTTCTTTTTCCTGCACTTATTTTACTGCGTGTTGGTAGTTACAACGTTACCGCAGGTTTGCTGCTGATCAGTGCCTTGGTATTTTGTATTTTTCATCGCCGTGAGCTGCACCTTGAAAAAGATGACCGTTTGTTCTTTGCTTTCCTATTTAGTTATCCGTTGATTTTGTTGTTGGCAGTGATTGTGCAAGGGGGAAAATGGAGTGCCCTTGACTATCCTTGGCGTGCTCTAGCACTGATTCCAATTGTTTTGTGTCTGAGGGCGCTAAAGGCCAAAACCAATCTGCCTCAGGCTTGGGCGATGGGATGGATTTTTGGCAGTATTGGTGCGGGTGCCATTGCGGCTTATATGGTATTTTGGCAAGGCTGGCTTCGGGTTGGAAGCCAGATTACCAATGAAATTCCTTATGGTCAGATTGCCGCAATCATGGCCTTGGGGTGCTTTTTATTATTAAATCAACGGCGTGCGGCCTGGCAGGCAATTATTTGTGTTGTGGCAGGGTTTGCTGCGCTGTTTGCGTTAGCATCTTCCGGTGCACGTGGTGCATGGCTGGGTTTTGGCTTTGCGCTGCTGTGTTGCGGGATTTTCGCCATTCGCTGGAATTGGCGTCGCGCAGTGGCCGCTCTGATTGGCGTGACCATGGTGATAGCTTATTTGCAAACTCTTGCCCCCGTGAAATCGAGACTTGACTCGCTGCAGAGCGAGATTCAGTCCTATCAAAATGGCAATAGTTATACATCTGTCGGGGTCAGGTTGGATCTTTGGGTACAAAGTTACGAGCTGGCTCGGGAGCAACCGATCTTGGGTATTGGTCCTGGTAATTTCAAAACGGCGCTAGTACCTCTACTCGAAGCCAAACCGTATCTGGCCGAATTTTCTCATGCGCACAGCCAATATTTTGATACTGTAGCCAACGCTGGCTTGGTGGGTTTAAGTGCCTTGTTGCTGTCTTTTTTCGGCCCTTTATATTTATTCTGGCGCAAGGCCCAGTGCTGCACGGGTTGGGCGCGTATTTATGCTTTACAAGGCTGCGGGTTGATTATCTGTTCGATAGTGGCCTGCTTAACCCAGCCGCTGTATGCGCATAATATCAGTGTGATTTTTTATCTGATTTGTTTGAGCGTTTGTTGGGGGCTTGCAGACTCGACTGATGATCATGAGCTCAACGCTGTTGACATAATAGGTGAGTGATTGTTACTCCATGCCGCTGCTCTAGCCTACATATAATCTTGATTGTGTTTTCTCTGTCCTTACGCGTCTTGTGGGGAAGTTTTTATTTTGATAAAGATTTTGATTTGATCATTGATTGAATCTTATTTTTTATATTGTTGATACTGCTTTCTTAATTGCTCTCCTAGGTGTTTTGTGGATACTAATAAATACTCGGTAACTTTTGCTTGCTACAATCAAGTGGAGTACACAAAGAAATGTATTGATAGCCTGATCAAGAGTGGCTTTGATTTGAAACGATTGGTCATTGTTGATAATGGATCGACAGATTCAACTCGCGAATACTTGTCTACTCTTGCTTTGGGGGGGGTGATATTTAATACAGATAATCTGGGATGCGGGGTTGCTTGGAATCAGGGGGCTCTAGCTCTTCAGGCAGAGTGGAGCATTATTATGAATAATGATGTTCTAGTTAGTGATGGGTGGATCGAGAGGCTTATTGAGGTTGCAGAAAAGAATGCCCTCAAAGTAATTTCACCAGCGCTAGTTGAGGGTGATTTGGATTATGATTTTGATGAATTTTCCGCAATCGCTTCTCATGAAATGCAAAATACATTACGAATGGGTAGTATGCATGCCGTATGCTTGGCGGTACATCGATCTGTATGGATGGATATTGGTTACTTTCTCCCGTCTCCAAAACTACTTGGCTATGAGGATGCTTTGTTCTTTCAAGAGTTAAAGCGGGCAGGGATTCGTACTGGAACTACAGGTGCGTCTTGGTTACATCATTTTGGATCAATTACTCAAACAGCGATGAAGCAAGAGCGTGGTTTAAAGCAGCTTGACGACCTCGGAGGACGGGCACTTTTTTGTTTACTCAGAGAGAGCTGGTTGGAGCGTAAGATCAATAAAATCAAGCGGAGATCACAGTCTAGAACTTGGAAAAACCAAGAGTTGAAAGAGCATGGTCGGACTTTGTACGGTGAGCGTGTTCAAGGTCAATTTGTTTGGCTCTAAAGGGTGAAGTGAGTAATAGCTAATGCATGAAAAAAATGGGGTTGGCCTAGTTGCCCCGCAAAAAATTGTTTTTGAAGAGCCTATCCATCTTTCGTCTGGCGCAACTCTGCCGCGCTACGAATTGATGGTGGAAACCTACGGCACTCTGAATGCCGACAAATCGAATGCCATTTTGATTTGCCACGCCTTGTCGGGGCATCATCATGTGGCGGGTTACCACACGGCGGAAGATAAAGCGCCGGGCTGGTGGGATAGTATGATTGGGCCAGGTAAGCCGATTGATACCAATCGCTTTTTCGTGATCGGTGTGAATAATCTGGGTGGCTGCCATGGCTCGACAGGGCCTTCGAGTATTAACTCAGAAACGGGTGAGCCGTATGGTTCGACTTTCCCTGTTGTGCTGGTGCGTGACTGGGTTGAAACGCAAGCGCGCTTAGCCGATCGGCTGGGTATTACGCAGTTCGCCGCGATTATTGGCGGTAGCTTGGGCGGCATGCAGGCTTTACGCTGGTCGATTACCTATCCGGAACGCGTTCGTCACGCTTTGGTGATTGCCTCAGCGCCGAAGCTGACCGCGCAAAATATCGCGTTTAACGATGTGGCGCGGCAAGCCATTATTACGGATCCCGAATTTCATGGCGGTGATTTTTATCAGCATGGCGTCGTGCCGAAACGCGGTCTGCGTTTGGCGCGCATGTTGGGCCATATTACGTACCTGTCGGACGATGGCATGGGCGAAAAATTTGGCCGCCTGCTGCGTACAGGTGAATACAAATACGGCTATGAAGTCGAGTTTGAAATCGAATCCTACTTGCGTTATCAAGGCGATAAATTTGCCAATGTGTTCGACGCGAATACCTATTTATTGATGACCAAGGCGCTCGATTATTTCGACCCTGCTCGTCATTATGGTGGCAGCTTGGCGCAGGCAATGCGCCAAGCCAAGGCAAAATTCTTGGTCGTCTCTTTCACGTCGGATTGGCGTTTTGCGCCGTCGCGTTCGCGTGAAATTGTCAAAGCTTTGCTCGATGCCGATCGCACCGTATCCTATGCGGAAATCGAATCGGCGCACGGGCACGATGCCTTCTTGATGGAAGATGCGCCCTATATGGGCGTGATGCGAGCTTATCTAAATAATGTGGCGAAGGAGATTGCGTAATGGCTCATCCAACTACGCTGCGCCCCGATTTAAAACACATCGCCGAGCAAATCAAACCCAACTCTCGCGTACTCGATTTGGGCTGCGCGGATGGTGAATTGCTCGCATGGTTGCAAGCGAATAAACAAGTGCGCGGCATCGGTGTTGACGTTGATGTGAATTCGATTGTGACCTGCGTCGAAAAAGGCCTGAACGTCATTCAAGCCGATATGGAAAGCGGTTTACAGCATTTTGAAGACGGCAGTTTTGACTACGTCGTGCTGTCGCTCACCATTCAGGCGATGCACAATATCGAGCTTATCTTGCAAGAAATGCTGCGTGTCGGCAAAGTCGGCATCGTGACGTTCCCGAATTTTGGCTTCTGGGAAAACCGCTGGCAAATCTTGCTCGGTCGTATGCCCGTTTCCGAAACGATTCCCTATGATTGGTATAACACGCCGAATATTCACTTCTGCACGGTGCATGATTTTGGCAAATTGCTCGGCAAACTCGGTATGCAAGTCGATGGCCAAATCGTGTTGCACCAAGGCGAGCCGGTAGAGTTTTTACCGAATCTGCTTGGTAGCTTGGCTCTGGTGCGGTTTAGCCAAACGCGTAAACCTTAATTGCTGTTTTCAATTATTGTTAGGGGTAATACTCGATAGGTGTATTGCCCCGAGTCGTAGATAATCATTTGCTCATGGGTTTATACCTAAAGGCTGGCAATGAAAGCGATTCGATTTGGCATCATCGGCACCGGCAGTATCGCACAGCGTTTTGTCTCTGGTTTGGCGCAAGTTCCCGATGCGCAAGCCGTGGCGGTATTTAACCGTACCGCCAGCAAAGCCAATCAATTCGCTGATTGCAACCAAATACCCAATGTCTATTTATCACTGGACGAGCTGCTCGTTAGCGATATCGATGCGGTGTATATCGCAACGCCCCATCCTAGTCATGCTGCGCTGAGTATCGCCGCACTCAAAGCAGGTAAAGCGGTATTGTGCGAAAAACCCGCGGCGGTCACTTTGGCCGAGTTGGATGACGTTATCGCCACTGCGCAAGCGAAGCAGCGCCTCTACATGGAGGCAATGAAACCACCATTTTTCCCGCTGTATCAAATTATTCGCGAACGCATCGCTGCAGGTGCGATCGGTGACGTGAAGTTTATTCGTGCCGGTTTCGCCAATCCCAATGTGCCTGACGGCCACGCGGTGCTTGATCCGGCGCAGGCGGGTGGCGGCTTGCTCGATATTGGCATCTACGCAGCGTTTTTGGCGGTGGATTGGCTGGGCGCGGCGAGCGAAGTGCAGAGCTTAGGGCGAATTGGCGAGACCAGCGTGGACACCTTTGCCAGTTGGCAGAGCCA
>CAUPHX010000256.1:0-5015 GCA_963511125.1 uncultured Deefgea sp.
ATCTGCGCACCAGTTTTGAGGTGGGCAATATCAAAGGAGTCATGGATGGCGACCTCGATAACTTTATTGCAGCCAGCTTGAAGCAAGGCGTATAAGAAATGCTAAAAAACAATCCCGCAGAACAATTGTTAGCTATTCTCAAAAACTTCAATGAAATAGCACCCCACAACCGTGGGGCACCTCTTCTAAAAACATGGGGTAAAGTTCTCGGCGCTGGAGAGCTAGACTTCTCAGAACGATTTGCTCAATTGCAATTTCTAGTTGAGGACATCAAACGCTTAATTGAAGCTGATGATGGGATTCTTAAAAAAGATCGCTACTTAGCTTGGTATCCATTATTTTCTAGTTTTCTAAGTACTGCGCACCTTTTAAATGGCACCGAACAAATTGCTGGGCATTTTGAACCTAATAGAACCATATTCCACACCTTAGAATTCTGCTCTGAAGCCTTATCAAAGAGTTTTGGCACCGATAACATCGCAGAAGAAGATTTAAATGAAATTAGCCAATTGGTAGATGAATTGTATGCTACAGCTAAAGACGAGCTAAAAGACCCCGCCCTCAAAACAGTCATTATGGAGTTAGTCGAAGGCATCAGACAAGCTCTGCGGCAATATGAAATTCGTGGTTCCCAAGGTATTCAAGAAGCACTTGAACGCTTAGCTGGTAGCATCATTTTCCATCAAAGCCAATTCAAACAACATTCGACACCTCAAACGACATCAAAAGTAAAAGCGATTCTTGAAAAAGGCTTTAATATTTTCGTCAAGATTGGCTCAATAAAAGACACATTAGAAGGTGCTGAAAAAATTTGTTCTTTAGTAGAAAAATTAAATCAATGACTTGTGAATGGAATTATATTTCCATTACATGGCGGATACAGGGGTATCCGCTTATAAACCAACCATAAAAATAGCAACAGGCACATACCCATGTCAGACGAACAAACTATCCAGCTCGATGAAAATCAAATTATTCTTGAGCGCCGCGCCAAGCTCGCTGCGATTCGTGCCAAAGGCATTGCCTTCCCGAATGATTTCAAGCGTGAACATCTTTCAGGCCCGCTGCACGAACAATACAGCGCATTAGAAAAAGAAGAGCTGGAAGCCCAAGCGATTACCGTCGCTGTCGCTGGCCGCATGATGCTAAAACGCGTGATGGGCAAAGCCAGTTTTGCCACCATTCAAGACTCCTCAGGCCGGATTCAGTTTTACATTAGCGGTAATGCCGTTGGTGAAGAAGTCTATAACGACTTTAAAACTTGGGATCTGGGCGACATCGTGGCCGCACGCGGCACTTTGATGAAAACCAAAACTGGCGAATTGTCGATTCATGTGACCGAGCTACGCTTGTTGACTAAATCATTGCGCCCATTGCCAGACAAACATCATGGCATGGCCGATCAAGAACAAATCTATCGTCAACGTCATTTAGATTTAATCACCAATGAACACAGCCGCAGCACGTTCATCAAACGCTCGAAGATCATTCAGCGTCTGCGCGAATTCATGGTGGGTGAAAACTACCTTGAAGTTGAAACACCAATGATGCACTCGATTCCGGGTGGCGCTACGGCCAAACCGTTCGTTACGCATCACAATGCACTCGATATGCCGCTGTACCTGCGGATTGCCCCTGAGCTGTATCTAAAACGTTTGATCGTTGGTGGCTTAGAGCGCGTATTTGAAATCAACCGCTCGTTCCGCAATGAAGGCATGAGTACACGCCACAATCCAGAATTCACCATGATCGAATTCTACGAAGCGTATTCTGACTATCAACGCATGATGGATATGTCCGAAGGCATTATTCGCGCTTGCGCGATTGAAGCCACCGGCAGCGCGGTCGTTGAATATCAAGGCAAAACGGTTGATCTATCCAAACCGTTTGCGCGCTTTACCATTGCCGACTCAATCAAGCATTACAATCCAGAATACACCGACGAACAACTAAACGACGCGACCTTCCTGAAAACTGAAATCGCCCGTCTGGGTGGCAAACCCGTATTGACCGACGGTATTGGTGGCTTGCAATTGAGTTTGTTCGAAGAAAACACTGAAGCCAAATTGTGGGAGCCGACTTTCATTGTTGACTACCCTGCCGAAGTGTCGCCACTAGCACGCGCATCGGACACCCAAGCCGGTCTGACTGAGCGTTTCGAGCTGTTTATTGTTGGCCGTGAACATGCTAACGGTTATTCAGAATTGAATGATGCTGAAGACCAAGCTGCGCGCTTCCAAGCGCAGGTGGACCTTAAAGCCAAAGGCGATGACGAAGCCATGCATTACGATGCCGATTATGTTCGTGCGCTAGAACACGGCATGGCACCAACGGGCGGTTGTGGGATTGGTATCGATCGCTTGGTCATGCTATTGACGGATGCACCAAGCATTCGTGACGTGATTTTGTTCCCACAAATGCGCCGCGAAGACTAGTCAACGTATTGCTCGCCAGCCATTATTAAATAATGGCTAGCGAGCAATACCCTAGCAAAAAAATACCGGCTAGCGCCGGTATTTTTTCGTCTATTACTTTTAATTACTTTGCTAATGCAGCATCTTGCTCTGCAACTGCGTCTTTCAGGGCTTTTGCTGGTGTAAATTTCAACACGCGCTTCGCAGGAATTTGCACCGCTTCGCCAGTTCGCGGATTACGGCCAACACGTGCATCGCGTGATTTCAGGGCGATTTTTGCCACATTTGGCAAAACCACTTCACCACCACCACTCACGGTCGCCAAAATAACATCTGACAAGGTTTCTAAAGTCGCTGCAATGGCTTTTTTAGAAACCTCTGGGTGATCGATGGCCACCAAGCTATGCACGATAGAGATCAATTCAGTTTTGTTCATAATAAAGACCTTTAATTGGCCGCAAGGAAAATTTAGATTCCACATTATGCCGCAGCCAATAAAAATAAGCTTGCGCTTTGCGCACACAAAGTCATTTATGCCAACGGCACTATTACCTCGCTTTAAATTCATAAACCAAGGAAAATGATGGATTACATCGAGATATTCAATGCCAACTCATCGCATCCAAGCAATTACCCACCTTTCACTTTTGACGCTGCTATTTCCACTGGCATTGGTTTTGTTTGAATTTGCAACTTACATTTCAAACGACATGATCTTGCCAGCCATGCCGGCCATCGTACATTTATTCAGTGTAGACCCAAGCCATATTCCATCCGCAATGTCGCTGTGTCTTTTGGGTGGCGCGAGTCTGCAATGGCTGCTTGGCCCACTATCGGATCGAGTTGGCCGTAAACCGGTCATGTTAGCCGGGGTTTTACTGTTCATTTTTGCATGCGTCGCAATTATTTTTGCTCAATCGTACTCTTGGTTTTTATTCTTCCGTTTTTTACAAGGCACAGGGATGTGCTTTATTGGCGCAGTCGGTTACGCCGCCATTCAAGAAAGTTTTACCGAGGCCACCGCGATTCGAGTCACGGCACTTATGGCCAATGTGGCCTTGATTGCGCCACTCATTGGCCCTTTGGCAGGCGCAATGGTGTTACAAGTCACCGAATGGGAATGGATATTCATTTTTGTTGCGATCATCGCCACGATATCCTTCGTGGGTTTATGGCGCTTCATGCCCGAAACCTCACCTAAAATCAGCTCACCACTCAGAATAAGCAGCCTGCGCACTGACTATATGGCCGTACTGCGCAATCGGCGCTTTATGGCTGGCGCAATTTCAATCGGCTTTACCTCAATGCCTTTGCTGGCATGGATTGCCTTGGCGCCGCTGATACTCATGCAAGATGCAGGGCTTTCGACGATTGATTATGGTTATTGGCAAATCCCGGTGTTTGCAGGGCTTATTCTAGGCAATATCATTCTGGCGAAAATCGTGGGCAGCGTACCGATTTATCGGATCATCAAACTGGGTTCAATTCCATTTATGCTGGGCTTTGCACTCAGCCTGCATTTAATTTATGCGCCCGCAGCGTGGGTATGGCTCATTGTATCGCTTTCGATTAGCGCCATTGGGATTGGTATTATCAATGCTGCACAGTTCCGACTCGCCCTTTTTGCCAGTGATCAAAGCAAAGGCACGGTATCAGCTGCGCTTGGTATTATTATTATGATTATTTTCTCAACCGGCATCGAACTAGCTAAAATCGCCTATGAATTAGCGGGCAATGCAGGCTTTGTTAGCGTCTGCCTGCTTGGCGCTATCGTTGCAGTGATCGCACGACGCCGCTTCTTGCGTGGGCAATTTGGCGAAGAGGCGCAATAAGCAGCCATCAAATTATTTTGGAATTACAAATGTCGACCGAAGGCGAGCACTCAAATAGTCTTGTTTATCTCCGCGATAATGAGTTGGCTCGTCAATGGAAAAACAAAGATCACTTTGCAATTTTATTGAGCGCTTTCAACAATGGCGATGAATTTCTTGCCATCTGGCAAACTTGGCGGCAAGACCCACAACGTAGCCAACGAATACACTTTCTTGCTTTTGTTGGGGCAGATTTTTCCATGCCTCATTTTGCAGAACAAGCGTCAAAGCACACTGAAGCCCCGAGCAAACTCAATTCGTTCATTTCAGAGTTGCAATCTAAATGGCCACTGCCGATTGCTGGATTTCATCGAGTCTACTTAGAGCAGCATCGTGTGATGCTGACTTTAGTTTTTGGTGAGTACAGCGCGCAGCTCAATGAAGTGTCTGGCCCAATCGATTACTTTATCTTTAATCATGTCCATACACACCTTGAGCTAGCTGATTTAAAACAAATATGGCGCTTAAGCCACGCAGAAAGTACGCTGGTTAGTCATGTGAGCAGTCAATTAAGTTACGACAAGCTAAAACAGTCGGGTTTCAATCCACGACTCACCGCCAATGCGGCGGATAAGTTTTTAAGCGCCCACTGTCTGCGCGCACCAAAATCGACTTTTTTGGCACCAGCAACTAGGGACGCCATCATCATCGGCGCAGGCATCGCCGGCTGCGCCACCGCCGCTAGCCTAGCGCAGCGGGGCTGGCAAGTTCGGCTTTTTGATGCACAAGC
>CAUPHX010000257.1:0-5010 GCA_963511125.1 uncultured Deefgea sp.
GTTGAAAGACGTTTTTTGCTAAATCAATCCCAACGCGCATAATAGACATGGTGGACTCCTTACTTTGTTTGACTGGTGTTTGATACTTCCAGTTTGGCACATTGATGCCGTTGAGGAGGAAGGAGTCCATCCCATTGGATTACGGGTTGATAGTGATTAAAGCAGCGCGGTATTCCCTTTTCTTTGACGCATAGGTATCTACACAACTCAGAAAATGACCAAAATAATTAATTCGTCATTCCGGCGAAGGCCGGAATCTAGCGGCAATGCTGATTGTATCTTCGCTCTGGATACCGGCTTATGCCGGTATGACGATCTAATTGAGTGGTTTTAACTTGTGTAGAGACTTATGCCGATGATGTGGCAATCATACGGCGAAGTGAAAGGCCGCACTAGCGGCCTTGACTGGCTCAATTTGTATGCAATTATTTGGCGCGTTGATACGTGGCGGTCAACGTAGCTTTGCCCAGCTTGTGCTGATTGAGCATATAGCCGACCAGCGCGCCACTGGCGTTGGCATCGAGTGGTAGCTCGGCCACGTCCAAGGCCCAAACCGTATGAATGTAGCGATGCGCTTTGTCGCCTGCGGGTGGGCAAGCACCACCGTAAGCGGCGGAGCCGTAATCAGTGCGCGTTTGAATTGCGCCGGTCGGAACTGTACCTGCTGCGATGGCCGTGACGTCGGCTGGAATATTGACCACGCCCCAGTGCCACCAGCCGCTGCCCGTTGGCGCGTCTGGATCATAAACGGTAACGGCAAAGCTCTTCGTGCCTTTGGGCACATTTTCCCAGCTCAGTTGCGGCGACACATTACCGCCGGTGCAGCCAAAACCACTGAATTCTTGTTGCTTGGTCATGGGCGCATTGGCTTTGAGGTCGGTGCTGGTGAGTTGAAAATCCGCAGAATGGGCATAAAAGGCGGCACTGGAGAGAACAAGGGCAGTAAAGAGGGCAGATGCAAGTTTCATGATGACTCCTGAATAAGAGTCATCATCATACAAATTGCGGCGCTGGGCGTTTGTGCCGCAACGCTCAAGTTTTAGCCTGAAATGCTCGATTACTTAGTAAATTGTGTATCTAAATATAAATAAAATATATTTAGATAAAAATTTGGTTTGAAATCACACAATCAGAACTAATGTCATTCCTAGCCTATTGAAAGTGGAGTTTATTTTGTCATCGCACTGTCATTCAATTCGCCTACTATCGCGCGCACTGTTAGCCCACATCTAAATTGAGAAACCTTATGTTGAAGTTACTTCCTATTGCGGCCCTTTTTGCTGGCTTTGTGCATGCGGCTCCCGCTTTTGAATTGCAAACTAGCGAGCATCCTGCGATTGCGTCGATTGAACGCTATGCCGTGCAAAGCCCGAGCAAAGAAAATATTCCCTACAATGGTGAATTTGTCAGTGCGTTTCCAAAAGGCTTTGGTTTTGCTCCGGGATCGGGTTTGGCGCTGAAGAAAATGGATAAAGACGGCACTTTGTATTTTTGGGCAACCGGTGATCGTGGCCCGAATGGTGATGCACCTAAAGTCGTCGAGGGTGAAAAAAAGCGTGAGGCGAAGATTTTCCTAGCGCCGGATTACGCTCCGCGATTTGCTGAAATCAAAGTAACCCGCAAGCAATCAGCCGATGTGATTTCAAGTAAACCATTTTTGATTGATGGTGACGTGGCCAGTGGCCTACCGCTGCCCAAAGGCACTGTGGGTGCAACGGGTGAAGTCGCGTTGACCGATGGCTTAAAAATACTCAATGCCAGCACGCGCGGTATCGACCCAGAAGGCATCGTCAGCGATAAGAACGGCAAACTGTGGGTTGCAGACGAATATGGTCCATTCTTGATGCGCGTTGATGCAGCAAGCGGCAAAGTGCTCAAACAATTGGCACCAGGCAAGGGCTTGCCAGAGGTGCTCAAACATCGCCAGCCTAACCGTGGTTTTGAAGCGGTGGCCGTTACGCCGAATGGCAAAGTGTATGCGATGTTGCAGTCAACGCTGAATGTGGACGGTGAAACCAAATCGACGGCGCAATTTATTCGCCTCGTTGAGTTAGATCCTGCCACGGGTGCAACGCGTACCCTCGCTTATCCTCTCGATGTGGATGCGTACAAAAAAACCGGCGACGCGAAAATCGGTGATTTGGTGGCGATTGATGACACCCGCTTTGCGCTGATCGAACAAGGTAAAGGCAAAGACAAAAAGCTACGCAATGTCTTGTATGTGATTGATATTGCTGGCGCGGATAATTTGGTGGCTATCGATGGCAAAGAGCCAGAATTTGCGAGCAAAGATGCGCTGGCAAATGTCAAAATGATACGCAAACAACGCGTACTTGATTTGCGTGAACTCGGCTGGAAAGCTGAAAAAGCCGAAGGTTTGGCGCTCTTTGAGAATGGCATTGCCATTATGAACGACAACGACTTTGGTCTAAAAACGGATTTGGCCAGTGGCAAAGACGTTGATGATGTGCTGATTAAAGACGGCCAATTACCAGATGGAGATAGCCTTGTTGTGGCAGCAAGCGGTGAAGCGACTGATTTGTGGTTGTTAAATTTAAAACAGCCACTCAAAAACTACTTCCCAAAATAATCCAATCAGAAAGCAAAAAGCCCTTGCTGCGTTAGCGAGGGCTTTTTCCGTCTGTTTAGCGCCCCTCTCTTGCTAGACCCAGCACCAATCAATACGAGAATCGACTTCGTAGAGATGCAGCACATTGCTCAGTAAATCGGGCTGCGCGAACATAGATTAAAAATGGTGATACTCAATACGAAAATCATTATGAATCTTGGGTATTGTATTTGGCCGGTTTTTTTATAAAACAGTGTAGCTAAAAACCTAATTTATCGCGCAGCGAGTAATACCAAGCACCTAATGCCGTGAGTGGTACGCGGAAATGCCGTCCGCCGGGGAAGGGCAAGTGAGGCAGTTGAGCGAAGGCGTCAAATCGCTGCGTTTGCCCGCGAATGGCTTCGGCCAATAGCCGCCCCGCCAAATGCGTATACGTCACGCCGTGGCCGCTGCAACCTTGCGAATAATAGATATTGTCATTTAATCGGCCGACCTGTGGCAGGCGCGACAAGGTGAGCGAAAAATTACCGGTCCACGCAAAATCGATTTTTACCCCTGCCAGTTGCGGGAAGGTCTTGAGCAAATTGGGCCGCAATACGCTTTCGATGTGCGCGGGGTCCTTGGCGCCGTAGCTGACGCCGCCACCGTACAGTAGGCGTTGATCGGCGCTAATGCGGTAATAGTCGAGCAGGAAATTGCAGTCTTCGACGCAGTAATCTGATGGAATGAGTTGCGTGGCGAGTTCACCGAGTGGCGCAGTGGCGATGATTTGGCTGCCGCAGGGCATCGTTTTAGCGGCAAGTTCAGGCACTAAATCGTCGATATAGGCGTTGCAGGCGACGATGACAAAATCACAATTCACCGAAGCTGTTGCTGTTTTCACTTGTGGTGGTGTAGTTGGCGATGTCGTATCACGCACGATTTGCGTCACCGGCGATTGTTCGTAAATGACGCCGCCGAGCGATTCAAAAGCCGCCGCTTCGCCGAGTGCGAGATTAAGCGGATGGATGTGGCCGCCGCTGTGATCAAGCAAACCGCCGACATAAGCCTCTGTACCGACCGCTTGGCGAATCCGCCGTTGATCGAGCAGTTCAAGCTGGGTATGGCCGTAGCGCTCCCAGAGTGCTTTTTGTGTAGCCAGATGCCCCATCTGTTTTTGGGTGAGTGCGGCAAATAGGCCGCCATTTTTCAGATCGCATGCGATTTGATATTGGGCGATTCGCTCACGAATAATGCGATTGCCTTCAAACGCCATCTCGCCCAGAGCCTGCGCCGTTGTATTGCCGTATTGTCGTTCAATGACATCCATATCCCGCGAATACGAATTCACAATTTGCCCGCCATTGCGCCCCGATGCACCCCAACCGACGAAGGCGCTTTCTAAAATGGCGACTTTAAAGCCCGCCTCGACCAAGTGCAGCCCCGCCGAAAGCCCAGTGTAGCCCGCGCCAATAATGCACACGTCGACTTGAATATCGTCAACTAATGCCGGACGTTTAAGCTGTGGCTGGGCGCTGGCAGCGTAATACGATGGCGCATGGGCTGTCTTGGGCATACGAACTCCATGTGTGGGTATTTTCGCATAGGCGATATTTAATATAGCCTTGCAAGCTATACGCCTTATTTTGTCTTTATTGGCTTGCTACTTTCCTTCACAATCAGCCATTTGCCTTGCAAGCGTTCGAGTTGCAAAGTCTTTATCACTTGATCTTGGTATCTTGCGGCGGTGTATTTTTGTCGAAACTGAACTTGGGCAAAGGCGCCGCGTAGCTCGGTGACATTCACTTCACTGCTTACTGTTTTAATATAGAGCGGCTCTGATACTCGTTCAGTTCTTTGTTGTTGCCACTGCGCCAAACTCAGCCCATTGGCTGGAATAAAATCGGGTGAATAAAAGCTTAAATATTCGTCAATCGACTGATCTTGCCAAGCTTGCGCCCAATTTTTGACCATGAGATGAATCGCTTGCTCATTTTTTGATAGCGGCGCGACGTCGCTGGCCCATACCGGTATGAATATGAGTAGCAGACAGATGAAGTGAATCAGTCGCTTCATGGCGTATCCCCGAAAAAGTGGGCTACTGTGCCAGAAATTATCCTTACTTGCTTGTCAAGTTTAGTAATAAGAAACCAAGTTTAAAGTAGAATTAAACGTGCAATAACAGATGTTTACGCTCCCACGGGCTGATGACTTTAGCGTATTCAACATATTCAGCCTGCTTCACCGCGCAATAGGCTTGGATGAATTTTTCGCCTAAAACATCGGTAATTGGCTTGCAGTCGGCCAAGGCGGTAATTGCACCTTCGAGGCCACGCTCAAATGCAAAAGGTAAGCTGTAGGCGTCGCCCGTGAGTGGCTCAGAAGGTTTTAAGTTTTCGACGATGCCCAAATAGCCGCACGCCAGCGTGGCGGCGAGGGCCAAATAGGGATTGCAATCCACA
>CAUPHX010000258.1:0-4988 GCA_963511125.1 uncultured Deefgea sp.
AGGGGCGTACTAAAGCACGCCTCTCATCTCAACCGTTACAAGTCCCCGAATGGGGAGAGAGTCGTGTATAAGTTATTTTATTACCCAAGGAATGCCAGTTGGGCGCCTCATCTTGTTCTAGCTGAAATGGGTATTGATTTTGAATTAGTGCTTGTTGATAGAAAATCAAATGAGCAAAGATCCTCAGAATATCTTTTACTAAATCCTACTGGGCGCATCCCTACGCTTTCTGATCAAGGTTCTATAATTTTTGAAAGCGCAGCTATTTGTTTGTATCTTTGTGAAAAGCATCCTGAGTTAGGTTTAAGCCCAGAATCCGGTAGTCCACTAAGAGCTAAATTTTATCAATGGCTATTCTATTTAAATTCAACTGTACAGCCTGAATTAATGGTTTATTTCTATCCGCAAAAGCATACAACTGGGGAAGAAACTCAAAAAATCGTTCTTGCCCAAGAATCGCGTGTAACTGAAATGTTTTCGTTAATAGACAGAGAGCTTGAGGGTAAAGAGTTCCTTGTAGGTCCAAATATTGCTGTATGTGACTACTTCTTATTTATGTTGTCTCATTGGGCTAGTTGTTTCTCAACCCCCCCATTATCATTTAAAAACTTAGGTCATTATTTACGTAACATTGCCAAACGTGAAGCTGTTATTTTGGTTTGTAATAAAGAAGGAACTAGTTTGGAAATGTACCAGTAAATACTTATACCAATTCGTTGCAGCACAGTCGCTGCGATCCTCGGACAGTTTTCAAGTCGCAGTGAGGGGGTTGCTAAATATGGGCACCAAAGCTTGGAAAAAAACCTACCAAAAATAACTATTGAGATGTCCGCTTTGGGTCGAAAGCAGCAATTCGCCTTGACCCATTTCATCTCTTGCGAAAATCACTTCACTGATTTCAACTCGCTGATCATTAGTTTTGTTAAATCAAATCCCTGTGCCGCTGCGCTGGCTTTGGCGGCGGCCAAGTCGCTTGGCGTGATGTTTTTGCTGCGCGATAAAATCCATAAATACTTGCGGTTCGGATTGCCGACCACCGCCCAGCGGTAGTCGGGATCTAGCCCAATCACCCAATAATCGCCACGAAACGGCCAGAAAAAGCTGACTTTCAGTTGTGCGTTATTGGTGTTGTCCACCACACTCGCGCTGCCGTCGGCCTCGGTAAATTCCCCGTCTTGTGTGCGACAGCGGTTAATCACTTTGATTTTGCCATTGTCCATTTTGCTGTAATTGGCAGTGACGTCACCCACGCATTGATTTTGGAAATACATCGGGAAGCGGGCAATTTCATGCCAAGTACCAACATAGCGCGCTAAATCAACTTGGGGCACGGATTGAACGGGCGGCAATTGTGGCGCGTCGGCGGCGAAAAGTGGGCTGCTTGTCAGCAGTGCGGCAAGGAAAAATCGATGCATAGCGGTTCTCTCTACTGTGAGTCGGCTGCGCTCTTGTTACAATAGCGCCATGCCTGAATTTAACTATTTTACTGATGATTTGCCCGTTGCCCCAGATTTGTTGGCGTTGGCGGCGCAGTCTCCCGCATTTTTTCCCGCGCTGCTGCAATCGTCGCAAACGCAAGGTTGGGATATTTTATTTGCCTTGCCGAGCGAGTTTCGCCTGTACGCGGCGGGAGAGGGCGCGGCTTTGCTGCGCGATTTGGCCGATCTGGCGCCGAACGCCGAATCAACGCCGATTAACGCCGAATTACCCTTTTACGGCGGTTGGGTATTTTATGCTGGGTATGAGTTGCTAGAGCTTTTTGAGCCTAGCGTACAATTACGTACCATGGGGGGGTATGCTGATTTCCCTTTGGGCGCACTCATTCGTTGCCCAGCAGCAGTGCTGCTACAGCGCGAAACGCAAACCACCACTTTACTCGCTGAAACGCCAGAATTGCTCGCTCAGTTGCAAAAGTTAGTTGCGCAAGCTACGCCGTGGCAAGCGCAGCCCTTGCAGATTGCTGCGATTTCCGAAGACGAACCACAGCAATTTCTCGATGGTGTCGCGCGCGCCAAACAATACATTGTCGATGGTGATGTGTTTCAGGTGAATTTATCGCGCGGCTGGGATGTATCGCTTGCGCAAGGTGAGGCGACCGATGTGTATGCCGCGCTACGCATCGCCAATCCGGCACCGTTTTCAGCCTATTTGGATTTGGGCGCTGCAGGGCAAATTGTTAGCTCCTCACCCGAGCGCTTGGTGCAAGTCAAAGACGGTATCGTGCAAACACGCCCGATTGCGGGGACTTTTGCACGCTCGCTTGACCCGATTGAGGATGAACAGCTCAAGCAGCGCTTGCTCAATACGCCTAAAGAGCGCGCTGAACATATTATGTTGGTCGACTTAGAGCGTAACGATCTGGGGCGCATTGCCGTTCCCGGTACGGTGAAGGTCGATGAGCTGATGGCGGTGGCGACGTATTCTTTTGTGCATCATATCGAATCGAATATTCGCGCCGTCCTGCGCGATGGTTTGAATACGGCCGATGTATTGCGGGCGTTATTTCCGGGCGGCACGATTACCGGCTGCCCGAAAGTGCGTTGTATGCAGATTATTTGTGAGCTAGAAGATCGTCCGCGTTTGGCCTACACCGGCAGCTTGGGCTACATCAATCGTGATGGCAGCATGGATAGCAATATCCTGATTCGTACTTTTGTGCAGCGCGGGTCGGAATTGTATTTCCGTGCTGGCGCTGGTGTCGTGGCTGATTCGGATGCTGAACGCGAGTTGCAAGAAACTCGGCATAAAGCGCGTGGGCTGTTGCGAGCCTTGGGAGTGCAGGGCTAATGCGCTTGGTGAATGGGGTTTTGGCTGAGAGTCTGAGTTTGAATGACCGTGCGTTTCAATTTGGCGATGGCGTGTTTCGCACCATCAAAGTCAGCGCGGGAAGGATTGAATTCTGGCCACAGCACTATGCCAAACTCGCCAGCGATTGCGAGCGGCTTGGTATTGTTGCGCCAAGCGAAGCCGTCTTGCTGTCTGATATTGCCCAGCTCGCACCCGTTGATCACAGCATCAAAATCATCATCACCCGTGGAGAATCGGCGCGGGGTTATATGGTGCCCGCCGAAATTAAGCCTAATCGCATCGTGCAACGCGCCGCATTGCCCGTCTATTCGCCGAGTTTATATACCGAAGGTGCTGTGCTGCGGGTGTGTGAAACGCGAGCCAGTTGGCAGCCCGCCCTCGCGGGAATTAAGCATCTAAATCGACTCGAAAACGTCATGGCGCGCCGCGAGTGGAGTGATCCGAATATTTTTGATGGCTTAATGCTAGATCGCGATGGCTTAGTGATTGAAGGCGTGATGAGTAATGTGTTTGCATTGATTAACGGCAACTGGTGTACACCCAAATTGAATCAATCGGGTGTTGCTGGGGTATATAGAGCTATGCTATTACAACTTGATGGTTGTAGCGATATACATGTTAAAGAGTGTGATTTGACCTTGGCTGATCTGTATTCCGCCACGGCCGTGTTTGTCTGCAATAGCTTGGCCGCTTGTGTGCCAGTACGACAAATCGAGCAGCACTGCTATCGCATTGACATTGAATTGATGAAGCATGTTCAGCAACTACTGAGTTCCATGAAATGAAATATAAAATGGTCGTGGCATTGATTGTCCTTGCCGGTGCGTTGCAAGCACAAGAATATTACAAAGGTGATCCTGCAAAATTAGCGGCACTGGAGGCGCAACGCTGCGCCAAAATTAGCAAAGAACAAAGCTTAATTCAACGCCGCCTGACCGGCCATAATCAATCATATGATATTAAAAAGATGCAAGATAAACAAAAAATCTTGCAGGCCGATTATGCAAAATATTGTATGCAAAAACCGAAGCCTTAGTCGTCATCGATCCTTGTTTTTTCTGCAATAAAACGCCCGTTCCGCCAAATTCAGTCTATAGATGAAGGGTGACCTCGAAGCGCTGGAGAAAAATCATGGATGCTGCATTGGCTAATCAACTACTTGAGCATTTAGGTGAAAAAAATGCCCCTAAACTGCTGATACTCAATTACCCACGAATTGCAGAACGAATTGCGCAAATGTGGGGTAGGGAAGCCTTAGTCGCCTTTCTCAATGATCTTTTATTTGACAGTCGTGGCGATCGTGAAGGCTTTCCGCCAGACGTCGCGCATGAGCTGTTTGTTGTTCAGCGTGAACACGATAAAGTTATGGGCATTGGAAATGAAGCAGCGATTTGGGGCTATGAAGAGGCGGTTCGTACGGCTGCAATCCACCTCAGTAATTTTGATCTACCAACATTTCTAGAGGCGGCTAAGCAAGGTAAGATCGATGTTTTGCTTGAGCAACTCAAGGGTGGCGTTCACATCGATGAGCCTGATGGCGAAGGTTTAACGGCCTTTTGGTGGGCAGTTTATTACGGGCATTTCACTGCGGCTGAGCTGTTACTGCAAAATGGCGCACATGCCAATATTGCCGACCACCAAGGTCGACAAGCCGTGCATTTGTTTGCCGCAGGAGATCACTGCAATGGATTGAATTTGTTGCTTCGCTTTGGCACGCGTTTGAATGTCAGTGACCACGATGGATTTACCCCCTTAATGGCGGCCGCAGCCAAAGGTCGCATCAGTGCGGCGACGCTATTGCTCGATCACGGATTAGACGTCGCGACACAAGACAAGTACGGCAAAACGGCATTGCATTATGCCGCGGAGGGCGGTCATCGGCGGATGGTTGAGCTATTGTTGAGCCATGATGCCGACGCACACACTCCCGACTACAGCGGAAAATCAGCGTATGAAGTGGCGATGCTGCATCCTGAATCGGGCAAACTGAAACTCTTGTTTGATTTGTAAACAGAGTGTTGTTATGAGCCGCTTAATGGACGAGGGTGTAGGATATTTTGTGTAAACGGTCACCATGCTGGAAACTACTGGCATACAAGGAATGATGATGACCGCACTAAAACCGATACCTAACGACTTAATTGATAGCTTACTGGCCAATTACCAAAAGCCAGAAGACA
>CAUPHX010000259.1:0-4985 GCA_963511125.1 uncultured Deefgea sp.
CCTTGTAATTATTGACATAAAACTTTCTGATAAGCATGTATTCTTTGCGGAACTAATGTATGTTCCTAGCATACTGAATCCATAAACTTGTCAGGAGAAAATATGTCACTTCAAGGTAAAGTCGCACTCGTCACTGGCTCAACCAGTGGAATTGGCTTAGGCATCGCTAAAGCACTCGCTCAACAAGGTGCAACGCTAGTGTTGAATGGCTTGGGCGACCCGATTGAGATCGAAAAAATCCGTGCGGGTGTGGCCGCCGAATTTGGCGTTGCGGTGCACTTTATCGGCGCCGACTTGACCAAAGCCGAAGCCGTCGCAGCGATGGTTCACGAAGTAGAAAACAAGTGCGGCAGCTTGGATATTCTGGTCAATAACGCGGGCATGCAGCATGTATCGCCGATTGAAGACTTTCCGCCGGAAAAATACGACCTGATTATTGCGCTGAATTTGTCGGCTGCGTTCCACGCGATTCGCTTGGCGGTGCCCGGCATGAAAGCGCGTGGCTGGGGGCGGATTATCAATATTGCTTCAGCGCATGCGCTGGTCGCCTCGCCATTCAAATCAGCCTATGTGGCGTCCAAACACGCCATTTTAGGCCTGACCAAAACCGTTGCCCTCGAAGTCGCCGAACACGGCATTACCGCCAATGCGATTTGCCCCGGCTATGTGATGACCCCGTTGGTACAAAAACAAATCCCAGACACCGCCAAAGCGCGCGGTATTACCGAAGAAGAAGTGATTCGCGACGTGCTGCTCTACGCTCAATCGACGAAAAAATTTGTCGAAGTCGAAGAACTTGGCGCCTTAGCAGTGTTTTTATGCTCGGACGGCGCACGTTCAATGACGGGCATCGCCTTACCTGTTGATGGCGGCTGGACTGCTCATTAAACAGACTCACCGTGGGAGCGGGCTCGCCCGCGAATGCACGATATGCTGAGGCACTACGCGCCGTATCCACACTGCTTTCGTGGGCAAGCCCGCTCCTACAATTAACTCAAATAGGATTAAAAAATGGCCATTAAAAAAAGAAAAATCGCAATTACCTGCCAAGGTGGCGGTAGCCAAACCGCGTTTACTGCGGGAGCACTGAAAGCACTGTACGACAACGGTTTTGACAAGCATTTCGAGTTGGTCAGCATTACCGGTACGTCGGGCGGCGCACTCTGCGCGACGCTGGTTTGGTACGCGATGCTAAAAAAAGACGCCTATATTCCGCAACGGATGCTCGACCTATGGGCCGACAATACCGCGCAATCGGATGCTGAATTGCGCTTCAACGATTACCTGATTGATTCGATGCGCAAAGTGAATAGCGGCAAAATACCGCAATTCAATATCAGCCCGTACTCGCCGCTGATGCAAATGATGAGCACGATGACGGGTAAACAATTCCGTCCTAACTTTACTGATTTCCGTGGCCTGCTTGAGTCTCATATTGACTTTGCTGAGCTGAAAGCCATGGGTCCAAATACCGAGCTGCCCGCGCTGATTTTGGGCGCAGCCGAAGTCTTGACTGGGCAATTAGCTAAATTCAATTCACGCACCGAAGCCATTCGCGTTGAACATATTTTATCGTCGTGCGCGGTGCCGAATATTTTTGAAGCGGTTGAGTTTGATGGCAAAGCGTATTGGGACGGTTTGTTCTCGGACAATCCGCCCGTGGATGAAGTCATCAAACCGATTTACGTCGGCGAGAAAAATATCCCTGAAGAAATTTGGGTGATTAAAATCAATCCGAATGGCTGCAAAGAAGTGCCAAAATCACCCGAGGCCATTTCAGATCGTCGCAATGAAATGATCGGCAATATGTCGCTATTTCAACAACTGACCAGCATTCGTACGCTGAATGAATTGCTACTCAAAAATGCATTTACACCTGAATTCTTAGCTCAGAATGGCGTGAAAGCGGCAATTAACATTCCACGTTGCCTCAGCTCGGACGATAGCCGCCCCTACCATATTCCATTCTTAGAAATGTCCGATGAGCTGCAAAAGAATCTTGATTGCGAAAGCAAATTGGACCGCAGCCCGAAAAACATTTTGCCATTGATGGCCGATGGCGAATCGCAAGGGAAGCTATTTATTGAAGGGCGGATCGCCGCGCTGAAAGCTTAATTTGATGGATAGATAAAGCCCCGCATGAACTGCCACCCCAAATTTGGACACCCGTCCATATGGTTGGGTTGCAGTTCAGCAAGGGGCTTTTTTTAGATCAGGGCAATTCGTCGACCTTCGGCGTCACTTTGCCGCGCCACATCCAACACGCGCATCACGTCGCGCGCTTGCTGCGCAGTAACCGGGCTTTGCGCTTTGCCGAGTAAGGTATCGCGAATTCCGGCGTAGTACGCGGCGTAATTGCCTTGCGGTAAGGGCTGGCTCGTTGCGCTAATCTGATCGTTGTGACTAACAAATTGCTGCGCTTGGCGCTCATCCACACCCCACCCCACCGCGCCCGGCAATAGGCCTGCTTTGAGCCAAGATTCTTGTGCATCCAGTCCCGCCACCGACCATGCGCCTTGCGTGCCTTGCACCAAGAAACGCGGCGTGCCGCCACTGACCAAGGTACTGGCCGCCAGCACGGCGCGCATTTTTGCGTAGTGGAAAATCACATGAAAATCATCAACCGCCTGCGCACCAGCACGGCGCAAGGCCAAATCAGCCGTAACCGAAGCGGGCATGCCAAACAGTTGCAACGTTTGATCGACTAAATGTGGGCCAAGATCGTACCAAAGGCCAGCGCCAGCAACATTGGCTTCACGCCAACGATTTTTTACCTCGGGGCGATAACGATCAAAGCGCGAGGTAAACTCAACCACTTTCCCCAACGCACCACTGCGTACGGTCTCGCAGAGTGCGATGTAGTCATTGTCCCAACGGCGATTATGAAATACGGAGAGCAATAAGCCAGCGCGTTCGGCGCGCACCCACAGGTCTTCGGCCTCACGCAAATCCAGCGTAAACGGTTTATCGATCACGACGTGCTTACCCGCAGCAATCGCCGCCCGCGCCAAAGGATGATGCGTGTCGTTCGGTGATGCAATCACCACCAAATCCAAGCCCGGATGCGCCAATAAACGATCCGCTTCGGTCTTCACCACAATATCTGGCCAATCGGCCAACACATCGGCTGGGCGTGAGCTGGCAATCGCCACCAGACTCAAACCGGGCGTGGCATTAATCAGAGGCGCATGGAAGGTTTTACCCGCGTAGCCATAACCAATCAGGCCGACACGTAATGAATTATGTTTTGTCATTCAATTCAAATCGCAATCATTGAATGCATCTTATAGCAGAAAAACAATTTGAATTCGCTACGGAAATACCATTAGTTAACTAACTTTATTAAATAAATTCAAAATAGTTAATAAGCAATGCATTAACTGACACGAAACAATCAGCCAAATAAAAATTTATTGCAATTCATAAAATCAAGCTGTCTGAGCATGAAAATTAGACGCCCTTTTTGATTAGGTACCCGTTTTTATTAGATCCCCATTTGCAGTCCGATTGGGTCGAGGCAAGTTCAGATTTAATTCGCGCGCCACAACATATCGACATGCAAGATGCCATCTTCATCATACTCATCCGATACCGTAACAAAACCATGGCGCGCATAAAAATGCTGTAAATGTGCTTGCGCACCGATTCGATTATCAATCAATGGGTATTGCTCTGCAGCGCCCTTCAAACCAGCCTGAATAAGCTGATGCCCAAGACCAGAACCACGCATTTCTGGCGCGGCGATCACGCGACCAATGGATGCCTCTGCGTATTTCAAACCGGGTGGCACTAAGCGTAAACAGGCCACGATCTCCTCACCATGCCAGCCGAGCAAATGCGTAGACACTAAATCAAAATCATCAATATCGGGATAGGCGCAAGCCTGTTCGACGACAAAGACGTGCTGGCGCAAGCGCAAATACTGAAATAAGGTTGCTGCATCAAAATCAGCAAAATGATACCAACGCCACTGCATACATCACCTATAGGTATATCAATACAAGCATTGCGCAATAATAGCCAGCTGGCAATACCAACAAAAAAGCCCAGCACTTAGGCTGGGCATTGCGGCTTCACTCGCGTTCAGCAACCCAAACGTTCACGCCATTTTGCCACTTGCACCAGTACTTGGAATGGCGCGGTGCCACCGACGTGATTGCGGGCATCCAAACTGCCTTGCAAAGTCAACACATGGCAAACGTCTTCTTCAATCAATGACGAGAAGCTTTGCAATTCAACCAAGGTTAAATCCGACAAATCTTGGCGTTTTTGCTCTGCATACCGCACCGCCAAAGCCACCGCTTCGTGTGCATCACGGAATGGCAAGCCACGTTTAACCAAGTAATCGGCCAAATCGGTTGCGGTTGCAAAACCTTGCTTCGCAGCGCGTTCCATCGCATCGGCTTTCACCGTGATACCGCGCATCATATCGGCGTAAATTCGCAGCGTGTCAGTCAACGTGTCCACCGTATCAAACAGTGGCTCTTTATCTTCTTGATTGTCTTTGTTGTACGCCAATGGCTGGCCTTTCATCAAGGTGAGCAAAGAAATCAAGCTACCATTGACGCGGCCGGTTTTACCGCGCACCAACTCAGGCACATCGGGGTTTTTCTTTTGCGGCATGATCGATGAGCCAGTGCAAAAACGATCCGCAATGTCGATAAAGCCAAAACGCGGGCTCATCCACAAGATCAATTCTTCGGATAGACGCGACAAATGCGTCATGATGAGCGCGCCAGCGGCAGTAAATTCAATCGCGAAATCACGGTCAGAAACCGCATCGAGTGAATTTTCGCAAATGCCTTCAAAACCCAATAACTTGGCCGTGATTTCACGTTTAATTGGGAAAGTTGTCCCCGCTAATGCCGCAGAACCTAACGGCATACGGTTCACACGTTTGCGCGTATCAATCAAACGCTCGGCATCACGGCCGAGCATTTCAACATACGCCAGCATGTGGTGGCCAAACGTCACGGGCTGCGCCA
>CAUPHX010000260.1:0-4976 GCA_963511125.1 uncultured Deefgea sp.
ACAGCCTTGCCGACTGTGCGGCACAATAATAAAAACAATTCGACAAGGCCAGCGAGCCACTTTTTATTGCCCAAGCTGGCTAATGGCGATGTTTATCGCTTTCATACGATGATTAAACCGGCGGGTTCGCAATGCAATTTGGACTGTACGTATTGCTTTTATCTGCATAAAGAAGACTTGTTGCACCAACCGAAGATGCCACGAATGAGTGAGTCTTTGCTCGAAGCGCATATTCGGCAATATATCGAAGCGCAAACAGGCGAAGAAGTGGTGTTTAGCTGGCAAGGTGGCGAGCCGACATTGATGGGGCTGGATTTTTTCCGCCGCGTCGTTGAAATTCAAGCCAAATACAAAAAGCCCGATCAAGCGATTGAAAACGATTTGCAAACCAACGGCGTGTTGCTTGATGACCAATGGTGCGTGTTTTTAAAGCAACATAATTTCCTGATTGGCCTGTCGATCGACGGCCCCGCCGCGCTGCACGATGTATATCGATACAGCAAAGGCGGCAAGCCCACGCATGAGCGCGTGATGCACGCGGTGGCATTGCTGCATCAATACAAAATCCCATTTAGTGCGCTGTGCGTGGTGAATCGCCTGAACGCCAAAAAGCCGATTGATGTGTATCGCTTTTTGCGCGACCAAGTTCGCCCGCGCATCATCCAGTTTATTCCAGGGCTAGAGCCTGCTGATTTCTGTTCGGTGGCGCCCGGCCATTGGGATGTCGACGCCTTGCCGCAAGTTGGTTCGCTCAAAGCCAAGCCGGGCAACGAAGGATCGGTGGTCGCCGATTGGTCGGTGGATCCCGATGATTGGGGCTATTTTCTGACTCGCGTGTGGGACGAATGGTTCGCCAAGGATTACGGCAAGGTTTTTGTCGATCAATTTGAAAACGTGATTTCGCAAATGTTCGGCCATGGCGCGCAAAAATGCGTTAGCGGGCAAATTTGTGGCAAAGCGCTGGCGATTGAGCATAACGGCGACGTGTATTCGTGCGATCATTTTGTTTATCCCGAATATAAACTTGGCAATATTAAACAGACGCATGAGGGTGATTTGGCGTTTTCCGAGCAACAAAAGAAATTTGCCTTCGCCAAGAGCGATACGCTGCCGCAATATTGTAAATCCTGTTTTTATTTGGAACTCTGTTGGGGCGAATGCCCGAAAAATCGTTTTGTGAAAACCCCCGACGGCGAAGCAGGGCTCAATTATCTATGTGCTGGATTGAAAAAGTTTTATGCCAAGGCGACCAGTTGCCGAGGTGAATTGACGCGACGTTTGTCTTAATCGACGTTTGTCTTAATCGGAGTCCTAGCTTCAAACGATCTGACATTGCGGCGCTTGATGTGTTGGCGCGGCAAAGTTAAACCTAAAAAGCCCAACGACGCTGGGCTTTTTGTTGGGTATCTTGCTATGGGCCATTATGAATATTGGCTAGATTAAGATACCTAGATGGTCGTTTTGAATGTGTCGCATTGTGCGGCATCGCCGCTGTCCATGCCGCGCTTAAACCATTTCATTCTTTGCTCTGAAGTACCATGCGTGAACGAGTCGGGCATAACGCTGCCGCCCGCATTTCTTTGCAAAGTGTCATCGCCAATGGCGTTGGCGGCGACGAGTGCTTCTTCCATATCACCCGCTTCGAGCAAGCCTTTTTTCGCAGCGAAATGTCCCCAAACGCCAGCATAGCAGTCGGCTTGCAGTTCAAGTCGTACTGACCATTCATTGCCTTCGGCTTTCGATAGTTGCTGCTGTTTTTGGTGAACTTTGGCCGACATGCCGGTTAAGTTTTGGATATGGTGGCCGACTTCATGTGCGATGACGTAGGCTTGGGCAAAATCACCGGGTGCGCCAAGTTTTTTGTGCATTTCGTCAAAGAAGCCTAAGTCGAGATAGACTTTGCTATCGGCAGGGCAGTAAAACGGGCCGACCGCAGAGGTCGCGCTGCCGCAGGCGGTTTGAACGCCATTGCGAAACACGACCATATTTGGTGCTTGATATAGGCTGCCCGATTGCTGAAACAGCGTAGTCCAGGTTGCTTTAGTGTCGGCAAGGGTTTTGTTGGCTTGCGACAAAATTTGGTCGTTATCGGTGGCCGTATTAACTGGGCCAGCTTGCTGAGTCGGTGCGCCGCCCTGTGGCGATTGCATGACCATGCCGAGGATTTCGACAGGGCTTTTGCCCATCAATAAACCAATCACGACGACGATGGCGATGCCCGCTAGGCTGAGTTTGCCACCGCCACGGCGCCTTGAACCACCACTGGCGCGGCGGTCTTCGACGTTGCTATTGTCCTCTGACATTTTATCCCAACGCATTTTTAGCTCCTGTGCTTATTTTGGGGTGAGTGCGTGTAGTAGCTCATTTTCTAATTGGTTGATCACTTTATCATCGTTCAGTACGCGACCAGAAATCAAAAAATTATCCTCGGCGCGCTCGCCCAAGGTCATGATTTTGGCCGATTGAATTTCGATGCGATTGGCGGCCAAGATGCGTGCAATCGTCGAAAGTAGCCCTGGTCGATCACCCGCCACGACCGATAGCACATGGAATTTGCCTTTTTCATCAGGGCGAATTTGTGCATGCGTTTTAACGGGAAAGTGCTTTTGCTGCCGAGACAATCGGCAGCTTGGGGCGGCTTGGATCGGCATTTTTTTATTAATGCGCTCGCCCAATTCAAATTCAACGTAATTAATCAGGTCACGATACGAGGTATGCAGACTGTCGGGGATGAAGACGTAAAACGTGTCGAGTGCATAGCCGTGATTCGTGGTGTGAATTTGTGCGTCAAAAATCGAGTAACCGGCGCGCTCAAAAAAGCTGCAAATTTGCACGAATAAATCGGACTGGTCAGGTCCGTACACCAGCACTTGCAGCCCTTCGCCTGATTCGGAGATTTTGGCGCGAACCACGGTTTCTGGATTGTGGGTACGACTAAATAACATCCGTGTGTGCCAAGCAATGTCACGCGCATCGTGGCGTAGGAAATACACCGTATCGAGTAATTTCCAAAAGGCTTCGTGCGCGTCGTTGCGCAGCCCGTATAGGCGCAAGAGTCGCAGCGCCTCAGTTTGTCGCTCGCTCAGCCAAGAATGGCCGGTTTCCAAGTTGAGGAAGCGCTGCGTCGCTTTGTACAAGTCTTCGAGCAGCTTGGCTTTCCACGCGTTCCACACCTTTGGGCTGGTGCCGCGAATGTCGGCGACGGTGAGTAAATACAGCGCGTTCAAACGGCGCTCGTTGCAGACTAAGGCCGCAAATTCGGTGATGACCTCCGGATCGTAGACGTCTTGCTTTTGGGCGATGGACGACATGGTGAGATGGTGACGAACTAGCCACACAATCAGCTCGGCATCGTCCTCGGGTAAAGGATGTTGCGCACACCATGTGCGGGTGATGGCTTCGCCAATTTGCGAGTGATCGCCACCACGTCCTTTGCCGATATCATGAAACAGCGCGGCGAGGTACAGCACTTCAGGATGATCAAATTCTTCAATCAGTTTGGAACAAAGCGGATATTCATGCGTAAACGCCGGCACTGCAAAACGACGCATATTGCGTAATACCATCAGAATATGTTCATCGACGGTATAAACATGGAATAAATCATGCTGCATTCGGCCAACAATATCGCCAAATTCGGGGATGTAGCGGCCGAGTACGCCATATTGATTCATGCGGCGCAAAATGCGTGTTAGGCCACGCGGTTCGCGAAAAAGCGCGATGAACAGTTGTTTGTTGTGTGGATTTTGCAGGAATGTATCGTCAATCAATTCGCGCGTGTGCCATAAAGCGCGTAGAGTTTCCGGCGCGATATCACTGGCTTCAAGGCGTTGCGCAAGATGCAAAAATAGCGCCAAAATCGCCGAGGGATTTTTATTAAATAACTGTGGGTCATTGATGGCCAAATGGCCGTCGCGAATATAAAAATCATCATTAATTGGCGTGGAATTGCTTAAGTATGAATAAATTCGTTGCCGAAGTGCATGTAATAAGACGGGTACTAATTGGGTGATAATCCGTGCCGCTAGATAATATTCCGCCATCAGCGCCTCACTGGCGCGCTGTGTAATCCGACCTGCAGGGGAGACGTCGTCAAGGCCAAAATCTTGGGCGAGCGCGTGCTGGTAATCAATCAAAATCCGGTCTTCGCGGCGTTTGGCGCGCCAGTGCAGTGCGATGCGATAGGTACGCAAGACCCGTTCTGCTTCGCAGAGCTTGCGGTTTTCTTCAAAGGTCAGTATGCCCAGCGCGGCGAGTGAATGCCAATCACGGCCTAACCGTTGGCTGGCGGCAATCCAGCCAATTAAATGTAAATCACGCAGGCCGCCCGGTGCTTCTTTTATATTCGGTTCAAGTTTGTAGGTTGCGTTTTTAAAACGTCCATAGCGCGCTTGTTGTTCGATGAGTTTGGCTTCAAAAAAAGCTTTCGGGTCGATATGTCGATGCACCGTGTCCATAAAGATGGTAAAGCGTTCTTTATCGCCAGTTAACACCCGCGTTTCCAGCAGGGCAGTTTGGACGGTAATGTCTTTTTCGGCCTCAGCCAAGCAGTCGGTCGTCGTGCGCACGGAGTGACCGACTTCGATGCCAATATCCCACAGTTCGCCGACTAAGACTTCGAGCTTTTCGAGTAAGGCGGGGCTGGGTTGGTCGGGAAGTAAAATCAGTAAGTCAATATCAGAGTATGGGTATAGCTCTCCACGTCCATAACCACCTACTGCACAGAGTAATACATCGTCGGTGAATTCGTGCCGACTCCATAGCTCGATCAGTGTTTTATCCGTTAAATTCGCTAAGGCATTCAGCAAAGGCGCAGCTTTAGCAGGCACCGTAAAGCGATCACGGATGGCAACTTTTGCGGTGGCGTAGGATTCACGAATGGCAAGAACCGAGCGCATGACAAACTCCAACAACAACGATGTAAAAACGCCCTCAGTCGAGGGCGTGTATTTATGCGAGTAGGTATTTCTCTGGGC
>CAUPHX010000261.1:0-4934 GCA_963511125.1 uncultured Deefgea sp.
ATGTCTTCTGGCTTTTGGTAATTGGCCAGTAAGCTATCAATTAAGTCGTTAGGTATCGGTTTTAGTGCGGTCATCATCATTCCTTGTATGCCAGTAGTTTCCAGCATGGTGACCGTTTACACAAAATATCCTACACCCTCCACCGACGCTTTTTCAATATATTGATTACGACAAGGCGAGTTAACGTTGAATATGACCTCTACCTGGCTACTTAGGTATCAGCTTCTGCGCCTTTATTCTTAATGCGTGTGATCTTATACATACCAATTGCTAAAACAAGCAGCAATAATCCCCACACACCAAACCCCAGCCAACGCCAAAAACTCCATGTGGTGCTATCGGGTTCGGCGATTTGAATGTCAACGACATTCGGGAACCACGACATCATGTCAAACCGCCAGCCATACGAAGTTACCAGAGCCGTTTTCTTATCGAATTCCAGTGTTTTTGCTTTGGCTTGCAAATCGGCTGAATTGAACTTGAAGTAATACGGCCAGCCCCAGCCGGTGTCGATATTTTTGTAAACGCGAATAATGTCGGTCGAATGATTGGTATAAACGTAATAAACGTCAACCGTCGGGCCATCGCTTGGATTGGCTTTACTAATCGGGCCGTCTTTATCGGTGAGTTTCACCTCAACGCCAGTGATGGTGGTGATGGATTTTTCCGGTAAAAAGAAATCCAAAGTCACCGTGCCGATGATGGCCAATAGCGCCAATAAGATAAACAGCGGCTTTCTAAGCTTGTGCATTGCGAGTCCATTGAGCGGGTTTAATAGTCGGCTTATTTATACCAGAGTCCTACTACAGGTGTAAGTGCAAAGATTGCAACGGGTCTGCCGGCGTAAATAGTGGCAGCGGGTAATATCCCTATAAATTGTGCTGGTATACTGCATCGATTCAACCCTCTTTTGGAATCTGCGATGTCAAACGCTTGCCCACAGTGCACCCTTGAAAACACTTATCCAGATGGAGAAAACTACGTCTGTGCGGATTGTGGCTTTGAATGGCCGATTGAGGTTGCTGAAGAGGAAAGTGAAGTACGTATCGTCAAAGATTCAAACGGCAATGTGCTACAAGACGGTGATAGCGTGGTGGTGATTAAAGATTTGAAAGTCAAAGGCACGTCAAGCACATTGAAAGTGGGTACCAAAATCAAAGGCATCCGCATCGTCGATGGCGATCACGAAGTGGATTGCAAGACCGATTTAGGCCAGATGATGCTGAAAGCCTGTTTTTTGAAAAAGGCTTAATACAGCCGCAGCGAATTATTTGCCCAAGAAAAAGCCCGCGATTTGATGAAGATCGCGGGCTTTGGTATTTCAAATGATGAATTACTTTTTCGAAACTGCGTGGCCACCGAAGGCATTGCGCATCATCGACAACAGTTTCATCGCGTAATCATCGTTACCACGTGAAGCAAAGCGAGCGTACAGCGCGCTCGACATCACCGGAGCAGGAATGCCTAGCTCTACCGACTCGAGCACTGACCAGCGGCCTTCGCCTGAATCTGGCACAAACGCGTTCAAATCAGCGAGTTCGGTGTCGTGTTGGAAGGTATCGGCCACCAAATCGAGCAACCACGAACGCACCACAGAGCTATGACGCCAAGTTTCAGAAATCGCCGCCACATCCAGATTGAATTCTTCTTTGGCTTTCAGCATCGCAAAGCCTTCGGCAAACGCTTGCATCATGCCGTATTCGATGCCGTTGTGTAGCATCTTGGTGTAGTGCCCCGAACCTGCAGGACCGGTGTGCGTCCAACCGCGATCTGCGCCTGGTGCCAATATTTTCATAAACGGTTCAGCGATTGCAGCAGCGTCTTTGTCGCCACCAAACATGAGGCAGTAACCGTTTTGCAAGCCCCAAACGCCGCCTGAAACACCCGCATCAACGAACTTGATATTCAGTGCAGACAATTCAGCGCCGTGACGTTGGCTGTCTTTATACATCGCGTTTGCACCATCAATGATCAAATCACCAGGCGCTAATAAGGTTTTCATTTCGGTAAAGGCGGCTTCAGAGATATCGCCCGATGGCAACATCAACCACACCACGCGCGGCGTTGGTAGCGCAGCGATCAATTCAGGTACGCTGGCAAAACCTTGAAAATTGGCTTCTTCGGCAGCCAATTGGCTACGTACTTCTGCACTCACATCAAAGCCAAATACCTTCGCACCACCTCGAGAGAGACGACGCGCCATATTGCCACCCATTTTGCCCAAACCGATCATTGCGATATTCATACTCATTTCCTTGTAGGTTTTGCCCCGCCGAATACGACATTCTAACAGCTCGATGAAAAAAGGTAGCGAGACGCCTGAGGGCAAGGCAAAAAATGGCGAAAACCGCAGTTTACATCAGGTAAATACGGATTTTTAGCCATTTTTTAACGCAGCAATCTGGTGTCGCAGCCCTTATTTCATCCGCTGAAGCGAAAAACAAGTGCTTTTATCGGTATTACGCCTACCACCGAAGCACTATGCAGGCTTTTTTTTGATTTGTATTAAGGTTTTGGGCTGGCTGAAGGCCTAAGCTAGCCCAGATTCTTTATTTGGTCGCGCTATTATGCCCTCTTTAGCACCACCCACACCGCAATTAATTTGCCCCGCCGGCAGTCTACCCGCCTTAAAAGCCGCCATTAACGCTGGCGCTGATGCGGTTTATCTTGGTTTTAAGAATGCGACCAATGCGCGCAACTTTGCAGGCCTGAATTTTACCGACTCCCAGCTTAAAACAGGGATCGAATATGCACAATCCCAAGATCGGGAAGTTCTCATTGCCATTAATACCTATCCGCAAGCCGGTCGAACGGCTGAATGGCAGCGTTCCATCGATGCCGCAGCCGATTTAGGCGCCAATGCAGTGATTTTGGCCGAGTTGGGTTTACTCGAATATGCCACCCGCCGCCATCCGCAGTTGCGCCGGCATTTATCGGTACAAGGCTCGGCGACTAACTTTGAAGCGGTTAATCTGGCCTATGAGCATTTTGGGATCGCGCGCGCCGTACTGCCGCGCGTGTTGACCTTGCCGCAAATTGAATACGTCATCAAAAATACCAAGGTCGAAATTGAAGTGTTTGGCTTTGGTAGCCTGTGCGTGATGGCCGAAGGCCGCTGTATTTTATCGAGCTACGCCACGGGCGAATCGCCCAATACCCACGGGGTGTGTTCACCTGCTAGCCATGTGCAGTGGCTCCCCAAGGGCGATACCCTTGACACGCGTTTAAACGGCATTTTGATTGATCATTTCGAAAAAGGTGAACCTGCTGGGTATCCAACGCTATGCAAGGGTCGTTTTGATGTACAGGGCGATACCTATTACGCAATGGAAGAGCCAACCAGCTTGAATGCGCTGTCGGTACTGCCCGAGCTAATCCGCATCGGCGTGAAAGCCATCAAAGTTGAAGGTCGCCAACGCAGCCCGGCTTATGTGACTGACGTGACCAAAACACTGCGTGCCGCAATCGACGCCGCCAGCGATCCGCGTTACACGGTCAAACCCGCATGGCAACAGGCGCTGGGTAAAGTATCCGAAGGCCATCAACAAACACTAGGCGCGTATAGCCGGCCATGGCGGTAAAACCATCAAATTCGTCATTCCGGCGTAGGCCGGAATCCAGCGACTCCGTTTATTCAAGCTATAAAGTTTGAACTGACGCGCAGGATGAAAGAGATGAACTTAAAACAGCCTTGTGTTTATTTATTGTGCAATCAACGCAATGGCACTTTATATGTCGGAGTAACGTCTAATTTGGTACAGCGCATCTGGCAACATAAAGAAGGTCTAGCCGACGGATTTAGCAAAAAATATGGCCTCAAAACATTGGTCTGGTATGAGCAGCACGCAACGATGGAAAGCGCTATCACTCGCGAAAAGGCAATTAAAGAATGGAAAAGAGCCTGGAAGTTAACGCTAATTGAAAACATGAATCCCGATGGGCGGGATTTGTATCCGGACATTGTGTAGCTGGATACCGGCCTTGCCTTTAGGCACGCAGAGCGTCGCCGGTATGACGAAATAAGGAATAGCAATGAAACTCACCCTTGGCCCCCTACTCTATTATTGGTCGCGACAAGACACGCTGGATTTTTATGCGGCGGCGGCAAATTGGGATGTTGAAACCATTTATTTAGGCGAAGTCGTCTGCGCTCGCCGCCATGAATTACGCACCGCCGATTGGTTGGCGCTGGGTGCTGAGCTGACGCAAGCGGGTAAAAAAGTCGTGTATAGCTCGCAAGCGCTGCTGGAATCGAGTTCGGATTTATCGTCTTTGCGCCGTTTTGCGGCGGAAGGCGGGACGTTAGAAGCCAACGATTTGGGGGCAGTCAAAATCGCCTGCGATTTACAAATTCCGTATGTAGCGGGTACGCATTTGAATATTTATAACGGCGCAACACTGGCTTGGCATCAAAAAGCCGGGGCCACACGCTGGTTGCCGCCGCTCGAAGCCAACCGCGACACCATCGCGGCGACTTTGGCCGAACTGGCCGCTGCAACACCAACGCCGATCGAAACCGAAATCTTCGCGCATGGTCGCCTGCCCTTGGCATTTTCGGCGCGCTGCTTTACCGCGCGGCATTATGATTTGAGCAAAGATGCCTGTGAATTTAAATGCCTCAATCACCCCGACGGGCAACTGCTCAATACTCGCGAAGGCCAGCCCTTCTTGCGCCTGAATGGGATTCAAACGCAATCGGCGGCGTGCCATGCTCTGATTGAAGATTTGGCCGACGTACGTGCGGTAGGCGCCAGCCATTTGCGAATTAGCCCACAAACGCATTTTACTGATCAAATTATTGCCGCCTACGCCGAAAAACCCGTCACTCCCTCAGCACCAGTAGATTGGCAACGCATCAATCCTGAAGGCTTGGTCAATGGTTATTGGCACGGCTTGGCGGGGATCACCCAGAAGGAAATCGCATGAATATCCCC
>CAUPHX010000262.1:0-4920 GCA_963511125.1 uncultured Deefgea sp.
ACATGGCGAGGACTTGGCGGATAAAAAACCAAACCAATGGCATCAGCACCTGCCTCTGCAACAAGCTGAGCCGTTTGCGCATCACGCAAACCACAAACTTTTATCCGTGTACGCAAATTTTTACTCATTTAAATTAATCCGTAGCGATATTCAGGCTCTGTAGGCAATGCGAACTCAGCAGGGTAAGTTACCCCCGTTAAATACAGCCCATCCGGCATAAAAGTAGGCGGCGCTGATTTGCGATTTTTTTGTTCCAAGAGCCAAGCCATCCATTCAGGCTCATCCTTACCTTTGCCAATATGAAGCAAAGCACCCATCATATTTCGCACCATATGATGCAGGAACGCCCCAGCAGAAAAATCAAAACACAGCATATTGCTCTGCTCGCTAATTTCGATACGTCGCAATACTTTAATCGGCGACAGTGCTTGGCATTCGGCGGCACGAAAGCTACTGAAATCATGCTCACCCAGCAAAAATTGAGCCGCAGTGCGCATTCGCTCTACATCTACGTCGTAATGCACCCAACCGACGCGCCCGGCCTGCAAGCTCGGTCGAACAGGATGACGCAGCAAAAGATAGCGATAATGGCGTGCCGTGGCAACAAACCGGGCATGAAAGTGATTTGGCACTTCTTGCGCCCACAAAACAGCCACCCCAGAAGGTAAAAAGCTATTCACCCCTCGCACCCAAGCGGTAATCGGGCGGCTCACCTCAGTATCAAAATGAATGATCTGTCGACTTGCATGCACACCTGCATCAGTGCGCCCTGCGGCATGAACGCGAACCCCGTGGCCCGCCATTCGACCGATCGCACACTCTATTTCACCTTGGACGGTCTGCATGTTCGGCTGAACCTGCCAACCACTAAAATCACGCCCGTCATACTCAATCGCCAATGCGTATCGCTTTAATTCCAAAACCCACTTACTCCAATCGATATAGTCAGTAATAGGAGAATGCACTGTACTGCAAAAATGAATCGCTGCGATTGACTTAAAGGCAAGTACTCATATGTAAACTCAGCTTCATTTTGAGAGCTCGACTGCAAAAGCAAACTCACTAAAACATTAAAACTACGCCTCTCTGCAAGCAACTCTTCCGCCTTTTCTAATGTTAAAGCAAAACGAAGCGCAAAGCGTGTCTGCATGCGATTAATGTATTGCAAAGGCGTGAGAAATAAATATATTGAGGTGAAAATTTCAGAACGCGTCATTTGCGTTAATAGAATTTGCAAACTTGAAGTAACAATGAGGAGCCTAGCCACCTGCTCCAAGCCAAGTAGTAAGCCAGTATCAGTCGGAGAAAACCAAGTCAACCATAAATATCTACCTGGAACTGTCCAGCCATACACCAAAACAACCGACAAAATCAGCCATTTTAAGCGCGGCAGACTACGAAGCAACCTCACTCGCGCCCAGCACAGCGCCAATAGCACCATCAAAATACTTAGCACAAAAAGATAATGGCGCTCCAGCCATGGCAACAACATCAGTAGCCACAACCAAAGCGCCAAAAAGTTAAGCGAATGCACGTGTATTAATTAAACCCTAACGCAACTGACAATTACAAATCGGCCAGCAAATTTTTAGCAGTGCCTTGCTGCTCAGCACTTCCTTCTTGCAACGCCTCCTGCAAAATCTCTCTCGCCCCTTCAACATCACCCATATCAATATAAGCACGAGCAAGATCAATTTTGGTTTGCACGGGATCATCAGCAGCAAAATCTAGCTCACTATCGGTTGCCGCGACATCCAAATCCAAACTAATGTCATTCAACGGCGCATCCATCCCACCAATAATAGATGAAGCCTCGAGTGATGACGCCATTGCGGATTCCTCATTTAGATCAAAATCAAAGTCCAAGCCAACATCATCCAAACCAGCAACAACCTCATCGACCTGTACCACTTCAGCTTTAGGTAAATCAGGCGCGCTTAGCTCTGGTAAATCAATCGCTGATAAATTTTCGACCAAACCATCGTCCGCCGCGTCCAATGGAGTCGAAATATCCAAATCCAAAGAATCAGCCATCGAATCAAACTCATCGATTTTATTCGAAGTAAATTGAGCAGGCACTTCTTGCACAGGATTAAGCGCAGCATCCAGATCAAAATCTGCCAGCACATCCAAATCAGCCAACTCTGCAATAGCACTATTTGATGTAGAACCCAAATCAATCGGTAAATCTAACGCCAACATTTCGTCATTTGTTGAAGCTACAGGTAGCGCAAAATCTAGATCTTGGTCATTCGCTTCATTGGCAATATCCATCACCGCTGAATCAAAGCTCAGCTCGCTCGCGTTTTCAAATGGCAATTCAGCCACATTTAAATCCAACGCTGCTGCAGGCTGAATAACCTCTGCCAGATCCGCCTCAAAAGAAGGCAAATCACTTGCATTTTGAGAAGCATCAAGATCTAGCTCAAAATCCAAATTTTCATCCAACGATTGAGACAAATCAGGCTCAGTAACATCTAACAATGCAGAACCCGCCACCAAGCTACCCACACCAACGCCTGCGGCAGACGCAATTACGCTGGTGTCCACCAACCCTGCTCTTGAATCTAGAGCTTGGTATAGCGGATTCTCAGGATCAATTGCTCGGCCATTTTCAGCTGCATTTTCCCAATGAATACCCTTGCCACCTGTAATTGCAAACAGTGCCGACGCATGCTCTTCAAACGAAACTCTATCTTTACGAGCAGAATAAATATCAAGTAACTTCATACGGATTTCATGCCGTGACGGATCTTTTTGCAAGGCGTCTTTTAAGATTTCCTCTGCTTGAGCATCACGACCATACGCCATGTAAACTTCAGCTTCAGCAATTGGATCAACCTCATCAGTATCGATGGTACCCAAACCCTGACGACTAAAATCAGTTAGGAATGAGTTTTCAGTCGACTGAGTGCTAACAACACCGCCACCAGTGCTACCGAGTACCGTATTTGCCTTCAAATCACCGCCAGTAATTATGCTGTCTTCAAATACGCCTGGCCGTTGACGACGGCGGGCATACCACAGGCCACCTGCACCCAGTAGGATAGCCAACGCACCACCACCTAATGCAAGTGGATTTTCAAAGAGGCCATCTACAAAACCTGGCTCTTCAGGTGTTTCGGCAACAACTTCGATTCGTTTTTTCACTGTCGCGACTGGTGCGCTTGTCGCGACAACACTCGCAACCGTTTCACTAGCGGCAGCCACTTCCGAAGCGGCAACAACGTCAGATGCAGCAACTTCAACTGCCGAAGCTATAACTACAGGCGCTGAAGCAGTCACAGCAGACGCTTTTGCCCGCATTGCGGCCAATTTTTCCATATCAGCGACATTTTTTTGCAACTCAGCCACTCGCTGATTAGCTTCATTTAAAGCCTTTTGACGAGCAGTAACCTCTTCCTCGAGGGCAAGTAGCTTTGTATTATCTACTGTCTTTTTGGTAGCATCTGCCGCTTTGGATAGTTTTAATACGTCTTTATTTTTGTCAACCGCCGAAGCACCTTGATCTTCGACTTTAGCAGTAATCTTGCCGCCTGTAGATTGTTCGGTCAAATCACGAGGAGTTGCTTTTGCTGCAGCCTCACCCAACTTACTACGATACTCACTCCAATTGGCCGACTGAACCTGAACTTCTTTTGTTGCTTCTTTTGTACTCAGCTGTTGCATTTCTTGCGCCGATTGCACTCGTAAAATTTTACCGCGCTTCAGACGATTCATATTGCCATCAAACGCGTCGCTATTATTACGGTAAAGACTCACTAAAACCTGATCTAGACTCACACCATCTGGCTTGATTTTTTTTGCCACCGATGAAAGTGTATCGCCGCCTTTTGTCGTATACGAATCAGCAGAAGGCTCTTTACTAGCGCTTTCTTTACGTGGTTCAGTAGATGCAACCACTTCTTTAGCTTGGGTATCTTGCACTACGGCAGTTTTAGTTGTTTTTGCTGAGGATGATTTAATCGTGCCAGTCGATCTCGCACCAGGCAAAACACTTGGAGAAAATTTAGTTGTATTCCCCGTAGCCACTGAAGGCGCGTAACCAACGGGATCGATTAAAGCAGTATATTCTCGTTGAATACGCCCAGAGGCCCAGTTCAACTCTACCAATAAATCAAGGTAGGGCTCGGTAATAGCCTGCGCTGAATTAATTGTTACGTAATACTGACCACCACCACGTTTTTCAATATTAAAACGTAATCCTAAAGCGCTTGGCGGGTACGAAATCTGCGCAGTAGAAAATGCCTCAGGTGGTGCTAAGCTCACTACCAAAGAATCTGATTCACCAGCTTGCACTGAGACCAAATCGATCTCACCGCGAAATGGCTGGCCCAGCCCAGACAAAACATTGAGTCGCCCCAAACCCGCTGCATTTGCAAACCAAGGTAAAGCAGCCATAGTCACGGCCAATACGCATGTTTTTAATCGTGGCGTTTTAAGCACAAGCAATCTCCCAATCGCGGTCATACAATTTTCGCTAAATTCTAATCTTGAATTGAATTCGATTTTATTTTCGACACCGAAACAACCCACCAAACTCTTTCAACCAAAGACAGCAAGCTATCTTTGATAACATCCACATTTAATAATTAACCGATAATACTAACAATTCAAACTAAAGCAGGATTTTATATTCAATTTTATGCTCGAACGTAACAGACATGATACGTTTTTGCGAAAATCTAGACAAAAACCAAAGTCGAGATCGCCTACGGCTATAGATATTCTAACCGTGCACGCAGCAATTCAACCTAAGAATTCTGGCTCCTGAAAACTCACAGCAAAAAAACACCTAACTCACACCGACCTTAACGCAGGGTGGAAACACTACAAAACGCTCAGACTTATCAGCAAATTATTACCGAAATGTCCTGTATCAGCGCTTCAAATTATATTTCTAAGCGCTTCATATACGTA
>CAUPHX010000263.1:0-4896 GCA_963511125.1 uncultured Deefgea sp.
GGTCGCTTGATCCAAAATTAGCACAACTAAAGCCAGCAACATAAAATGCACGAAGCGCTTAGGCATGTTGACGAGCCTCTCCGTACCCGTGCAGATTGCTGTCGCAGCGTACACACAAGCCTAGATGCGCCTCAATTGTGCCGACACTAGGATGGTAGTGCCAGCAGCGCTCGCATTTTTCTGCGCTCGAAGCCGTAACAGCAATTGCAGGTTCACCTTCCAGCAAATTCGCTTGTGAGGTAATCATAATGAATTTGAGTTCATCACCCAAAGACGCTAGTGCTTGATGGGCGTCCCCTTGCGCAGTAATAGTGATTTCAGCTTGTAAGCTAGAGCCTAAAACGCCATCGGCGCGTTGCAGTTCGATGTCTTTTTGCGCATTAGCACGAACTTCACGAACCAAGGTAAATGCCGTTTGCAATGCATGAGCATCTTTGATCGCTGGAATATCTAGCCATTGATCTACAAACACATTGCCATCATTTTTCAGTGCTTCCCACGCTTCGTGCGCGGTAAACGACAAGATCGGCGACAGCAAACGCACTAAGGCTTGCGTAATATACCATAGGGTGGTTTGTGCTGAGCGACGCCCGTGTGATTGGGCTGCCATCGTATACAGTCGATCTTTAATAATGTCTAGGTAGAATGCACCTAACTCATCGGCGCAATAACGATGAATTTCTTGCACGCCCAAATGGAATTCATATTTGGCATAGGCGGTGGTTAAGTTTTCTTGGAACGTAGCCAATTCAACGAGGGCGTAGCGATCCAAAGTCAGTAATTCATCCACTGGCAACACATCTGCGGCCGAAAAATCTGAAATGTTTGCCAGCAAGAAGCGCAATGTATTGCGAACACGGCGATATGAATCGGTGGTGCGTTTTAAAATTTCATCAGAAATCGACACTTCGCCCGAGTAATCGGTACTCGCCGTCCATAGGCGCAACATGTCGGCGCCCATTTTATTGATGACGTCCTGCGGAGAAACGACGTTGCCTTTGGATTTCGACATTTTCATGCCTTTACCATCGACCACAAATCCGTGCGTCAGCAATTGCTTGTAGGGTGCTTGCCCGACGGTGGCGCAAGCGGTTTTTAATGACGATTGGAACCAGCCACGATGCTGGTCTGAGCCTTCTAGATACAAGTCAGCAGCAGGGCGGCTATCATCGCCATGATTGAGTTCTTCGCGTTGTTTAATGACGGCAAAATGCGTTGAGCCAGAGTCAAACCACACGTCGATGGTGTCTTTCAGTTTTTCGTAGTGCGCAGCATCGTCGCCGAGTAATTCGGCCGCATCGAGTCTGAACCAAGCTTCAATACCTTCAACTTCGATCAGCTTCGCAACTTGCTCCAGCAACTCAGTCGAACGCGGGTGCAATTCTGCCGTTTCTTTGTGGATAAAGAACGTCATCGGCACGCCCCAAGTGCGTTGGCGTGACACGCACCAGTCTGGGCTGTTTTTGATCATTGCTTCCAGACGTGCGCGGCCCCAAGCAGGGAAGAACTCGGTTGCATCAACCGCGCGATTAGCTTTATCACGCAATGTTTCGCCGCCGACGTCTTTATCCATGCCGATAAACCATTGCGTGGTCGCACGGAAAATCAGTGGTGTTTTGTGGCGCCAGCAATGTGGGTAGCTGTGTTCGAGTTTTTTATTGGCGAGCAGTGCGCCGCGCTCTTCTAATAGCGCAACCACTTTTGGATTGGCTTTCCAGACGGTTTCGCCAGCAAAAAACTCGGTTGTCGAAATATAGCGACCATCATTGGCGACTGGATTGTCCACCGGTAATTTGTATTTCAAGCCAACTTGGTAGTCTTCCAAACCATGCGCTGGCGCGGTATGAACCAGACCCGTCCCCGCCTCAGCAGTCACATGCTCGCCGCAAATGATCGGCACTTGGCGGTCATTAAATGGGTGCTGCAACATTAAGCCATTCAGTGCGGCGCCTTTGGCTTGGGCGATGACTTCATTGGCATCGATGTCATAGCGTTTAAGTGCGGCTTCTGCCAATTCACGCACTAAAATTAATAGACCTTTTTCAGTGGCGATCAAGTCGTAAGTGAATTCTGGATGAACAGAAACCGCTTGGTTGGCAGGGAGTGTCCATGGCGTTGTAGTCCAAATCACAGCAAATGCAGCTTGATCGCCGACATTTACGCCACCAAAAGCTGCAGATAAAGCCGCAGAATCAACCACCTCAAAGCCGACATCAATCGCCGCCGAAACTTTGTCTTCATATTCGACTTCAGCTTCAGCCAGCGCCGAGCCACAGTCCACACACCAATGTACCGGTTTTTGGCCTTTGACCAAGTAGCCGTTATGATGGATTTTGCCCATTGTGCGCACGATATCAGCTTCAGTTTTGAAGTTCATCGTAAGGTATGGGTTTTCCCAGTCAGCCAATACGCCCAAGCGAATGAAGTCAACTTTTTGACGCTCGATTTGAATCGCCGCGTATTCACGGCACAATTCGCGAATGAATGAACTCGGTAAATGAATGTCTTTTTCGTTCAAATCATTCGATTTACGATACTCAACAATCCGAGCGTGAATAGCGGGATTGGCCTTGATCGCATCTTTGTCGGATTTCACCAGTTTTTCGATTTGATGTTCAATCGGCATGCCGTGACAGTCCCAGCCTGGCACGTACGGCGTATCAAAACCGCTCAGTGATTTTGATTTTAAGATGATGTCTTTCAGTACTTTATTCATTGCATGACCGATATGAATATCGCCGTTGGCGTACGGAGGGCCGTCATGCAGAATAAATTTAGGGCGGTTTTGTTCTTTGGCGACTTGGCGCAATTGCCGATAAATCTGCGCGTCTTGCCATTGCTTTAAAAATCCCGGCTCACGCTTGGCTAAGTCGCCCCGCATTGGAAATGGCGTATCCAATAAATTTACCGGATATTTGTTCGCGGCTTTTTCTGTAACAGGCTTATCGCTCATAGTCGTCTCTTGTACTCAATATTTAAATAGGTTGCAGCGCGGAAAACCAAGCGCGGGCTTGATCGCAATCTTTTTGGATTTGGGCGATCAAGGTATCAAAATCAGGGTATTTTTCTTCATCGCGTAATTTGGCGAGGAAGTTAACGCGTAAATGTGACCGATAAATGTCACGATCAAAATCAAATAGGTGAACTTCTAACTTAGGCTGTAAGTCGCCACCGTGAATCGTGGGGCGAAAACCTAAGCTAGCAACACCTTGATAGGTGCGCTCAAGTCCTTCAACTTCCACAACAAAGATACCAAATAAGGGTGGTTTATTGTGCTTGAGTTGGATATTCGCTGTTGGAAAGCCAAAGGTGCGTCCCAGCTGATCGCCACCGACCACACGCCCCGCAATCGAATAAGGGCGATCAAGTAGTGCCGCAGCTTGCACCATATTGCCCTGCTGCAAGGCACTACGCACCGCCGTCGAAGAAACCCGCTCTGTATCGTGCTTCAGTGTTGGCAAGGTACAGGTCACAAAGTCGCTGGACTCGGTTAGTAGTTTGAAGTCTCCGCTGCGTTTTGCGCCAAACTGAAAATCGTCTCCAACTAAAACAAAATCTGCATTCAGTTGTTTGGCGACGATTTGATCGCGAAATGTAAGTGCATCAATAGACGCAAAGCTGCTGTTGAACCGTTGCACGATCAAATAGTCAATTTGCGCAATACGTAAAAGCTCAATTTTCTCACGCAAACTGGTTAGGCGGGCAGGGGCTGAGTCCGGCGTGAATAATTCACGAGGGTGTGGCTCGAACGTCATGACCGCGCTGACTAATTGACGTGTCTGTGCCTCGGATTTAAGCCGATCAAGCATGGCAATGTGGCCGCGGTGCAAGCCATCAAAATTGCCAATTGTTAACGCTGAACGAGGAATTGGGGTGTGCGGTGCGCCGCGTATTACTTGCATTGAATGTGTCTTGGCCAAAAAGTGCGATAAAAACTCAAGCGTGTGATTCTAACGCCTAGCTAAAAAAATGTCAGAATAACCTTAGCTTACTGACCCATGTCGACGATCCCACCTTGCTGAGCGGTACCCGTAATGACTTTGCCTTTATCAAGACGTACCCGCACCGGCTGACCTTCTGCTGCTGCATTCATGGCTATACCCTCATTACTGATTTCTATGCCATCTTGCCGGAAGATGATTTTTACTTTTTGATTCTGTGAAATGGCCATCGCGTTGCGCAGTTGTTCGTGCCGCAAAGTTTGACCCGCCGCTACTGGGCTATTGAGCGCTCGCCCAACAATGGTCGCGGGATCCAAAATGACCGAACCTGGCAAAGTACCTAGGTCGCCTTGTTGCATGGCAATATCACTGACATTGAGTTCTTGATTGGCCGCTAATGGCCGCGCCGCTACCGCGTATTGCACCTGAATACTAATTTTGACGGGCAAGTTAAATCCCCAGTTTGCGCCATCGATACACTTCACCCGTAACATGGTATTGCCGACCAGGCGGCTACCTTGCGGCAGGCTAATGTCACGCTGCTTGCAATTATCTAGCTTGAGGCGGCTATCAATTGCGCGAATCTCAAACGAAAAAGCACCGGGGCTATTACTGAGCGATGTATTGAGCCAATCATTCACTTCTTGGGTGATCGTGACATGAGCGGGGGAGGTCGGCGCAGCTTGAATCGATGAACTCAGGCTGGTGACCATCACAAAAAGACTAAAGAATAATTTTCGCATAGGACAAATTATAGTCGCATCAGGCGCCTTAGCCTACAATCGTGTTTTTCCTTGCTTCGCATTGGTTTAGAGTCATGCTAGAAATGCTTTTTGGAGTGACAACGTTAGTGGTTTTATTGGCGGGTGCTTTGGTGGTGAGTCGCTTGCATCAGCTATCGACGACGCAACGAGACGTCCTCGAGGCGCTCACGCAAGACTTAGAAACCAAACAC
>CAUPHX010000264.1:0-4858 GCA_963511125.1 uncultured Deefgea sp.
ATCAGTGCCGCACGAGCTAACTGCCGGCAAATTAATTAAGCCATTTTCTTGTTTGAGTCGTGGATTGGTTTCTCTGGCGTAACCATTTAGTGAGAAATTCGCGGCTCTGGCTGTTTCGCCAACGACGATAACGGTGAGCGTTGGGCGAGTCGATGGTGCTGCGCTGCGTGTTGCATCGAGGCCAATTGGCGCGACGACGACGGCTTTGAGTTTGGCATTTTGCTTGAGGTAGCTCGATGCCGCTTGAATGTAATTGGTCGGCGCGAGCAAATAGCGCAGTTCGCGGTGATTGCGAAACACCGAGGCGAATTCTTTGTAAAAGCCAAAGCTAATCAAACCGAGCACGAGTGCGCTAGTGAGCACGATGCCCAGTTTTATGAGTGCTTCGCGGCGTAGCGGGCGAAAATGCAGTGGCGTTCGCCATAAAAAATACAGCGGCACACCACCGAGCAGCAGCCAATACAGCGCTAATTTGGGCGTCAGTAAATCGAGTGTTTCGGTGGTATTGGTTTGCATTGCATTGCGTAGCATATCGACATTGATCATCACGCCAAATTGCGCCATGAAATACACCACAAACGGCGTGATGATCAGCAACAGGCTCAGTACGGGTTTGAGTACGTAAGGTAAGGCCAGTAGTGTCAGTAATAGATTGAGTACCACGGTCAAAAACAGCGCACCAACGGCCATAAACAGCCAGCCATGGAAGTTGCTCGGCTGCTGCACGTCATAAAGGTGCTGCCAGAATACTGGGTTGCTAATGAGGATAAAAAACAGCGCAGATATCAGCGTTAAATGCTCGCTGCGTAATGTTTTGCTATTAAGCATGAGCGAGACCCCTGTTTGGCACGGGCGGGCATACGCTGTACCACAGCAATAAAACACACCAGACAGTGAGTAGTGTCCATAAATTGTGCGATAAGAAATGTGCGCCACGCATCATTTGCGTCCAACCCATTGTGCTACCGACGAAAAGACCTAGGCCTAATCCCCAGTAAGCAAGGCGGGTATTGCTACCAATGAATGCAAAATAGAAGGCTAGGAGTGCATACCCGCCAGACGAGTGGCCGCCGGGAAAGCAGTGCCCCGGTTGAGCGTTGCTCGGTAAATCTGCGAATAAAGGTAATTCAGCAGCAAAACCGCCATAACGCGTTAAATCCCACGGGCAGGCATGAATGCTGAAACGTTTCAGCATCGAAACGGATAAGGCGCTGAAAACGATGCCGAGCCACAGCCACAGCCAGCGTCTTTGTTCTGGGGAATCGATTTTTTTCGTATATAGCCAGTAGAAAAACGTCGCCAAACCAATCAACTGCAGCGCAATCTTGAGGCCATCGTGCATCACTGTGCTGAGAAAGAGTTGGTCACGCCAATAGAAATGCAATTGGGTATCAAAGTAAGGCGCAATCAGCGCATGATCCCAATTAGTTTGCGGATAAACCCACAATAAAAAACCCGCCAAAATGGCCGGCGCAACATAATTCCACCATCGTAAATCCCGCATCATCCACGCTCAGTCATTCCAATCAGACCGAGCTTAAGCCTGTGCCTGTGAGTGATTTGCGAGCAGAGTGTGAGGGGTTTGTGAGGGAGCGGGAAATTAGATGATGGCGAAGGGCGCAGCGAATATGCCTGGATTAAACTTGATGACTGGCGGCAATCGGCTAAGAGCAGGCTATTTTCGTATTGCATAAACGATCGTTTGCACAACGGTTACAACAAGTCCGTTACTAGTTAATTTGTCAGCATTCTTCATCGCTCTGATATAATTTTTGTTACATCTTCAGGGCGGGGCGAAACTCCCCACCGGCGGTAAGTCTTAACGACAAGCCCGCGAGCGCTTGCCATTGGCAAGGTCAGCAGATCTGGTGAGAATCCAGAGCCGACGGTCATAGTCCGGATGAGAGAAGATGTTAACCCCTGAACGAACCTAGGCTACTAGGCTCGTCAGGGCGTTTGCGCTTGCCCTGAAATGGTTTTCGTTTTTTTTATATACGAGGAGCGTTTCATGTTTCACCAATCTAATTTTCCATTCAATCAACTCCCTCCAGTCACTTTGCAACGTGTCAATGCAGCAGTAATCGCCATGCGTGAAGGTCGGCCAGTTTTGCTTAGTGACGATGCCGACCGCGAAGATGAAGCAGACCTCATCGTCGCAGCTGAGAAACTGACGTCTAGTAGTATGGCCATGCTGATTCGTGAGTGCAGCGGCATAGTTTGCTTGTGCTTAACGGGTACGGCAGTGCAAAAGCTAGGCTTGCCGCCAATGACTGCAAATAACCAAAGCCGCTATGCAACGCCATTTACCGTCTCCATTGAGGCGCGTTATGGTGTTAGCACTGGTGTTTCTGCTGCTGATAGGCTCACAACGATTCGTGCTGCAATTGATGAAAATAGTCCAGCTAGCGCCTTGGTTAGTCCTGGGCATGTTTTCCCACTTCGCGCACATGACGATGGGCTATTGGGGCGTCAAGGGCATACCGAAGGCGCGATTGAGCTGACAAAGCTTGCAGGGCTAAAGCCAGCCGCAGTACTGTGTGAACTCATGAATCCAGACGGCACAATGGCGCGTGGTGAGCAAATCACACAATTTGCTCAATTACATCAACTTCCTAAGCTGAGCATTGCCGAACTAATCGAAGTTACAAAAGTAATGGCGGTTCCTTCGATGCTATGAGGGTTACTCTCTGATTGTAAGTAGCAAAGGTCACTTCTCACATCCATTAATGTATGCCTTAACGGCACCAACGAAAACAGGCCGAATTCGGCCTGCTTTTCACATCTTTCGGGTATATACGAAACCAGAATCGTAGAACCACTCAAACGAAACCAGTGCTGTAGGGGGTGCAAATCTTGATTTGGGCATGCGGATTTGGTGCTGATTGATGATCTCGATGCTCATTACATCGCAATTGGCGCGCAAATCCCTTGCGGGAATTTCACACCCTACGGGTGAAATAAATAAGCGCTCGATTGATTCGGGCGGTTTATTTCTGCGCATGTGCCGAAAAACAATTTCTTTGATGTATTTGCTTGAAGGCTTTTATTTTCAAAGAATGGAAGGCAATACGTTGACTTTATTTCGAGGCTCGTTGAGCCAAGGGCGTGCATATCTTGATTTGCGCACGCGGAACAACGCCATGTTTGTTAGTGTATTTGTAAGCCTGCACATGATGTCTGGTCCGCAACGCGACGCGTTTCATACCTTACGATTCGTCGCTGCGGGCGATTAAGACTCTGCCTGAAACCGAATCACCACGCTGCTACCTTGGCCGAGTTCACTGGTGATGTGGTAGTGCCAGCCCATGCGGTTGCAGATTGCGGCGACGATGGCGAGGCCGAGGCCGTGGCCTTCGGCGACGTCGCTGGCGCGGCGAAATGGCTCAAAGACATGCGGTAGCGCATCGGCGGCGATGCCGCAGCCGGTGTCGCAAATCGTCAATTCACCTGCAGCGAAGCTGGCGGTCACGCTGCCTTGCTCGGTATAGCGCCACGCGTTACTGAGTAAATTATCCAGCAGCAACGCGAGTAATTCTGCGTCGGCTTCAACCATCACGTCGGTGGCGACTTCGTTGCGCCAGTGCAGCGCGCGCTTGCTTTCGGGCAGGCGTTGCTCGGCAGCATTGAGCGCCGCAGCTAAACAGAGCTTGCTCGTCTGCCCCAACGCGACGCCACGTGCCAGCAGCAAGAGGCCGCGTAATTTGCCTTCGATTTCATCGACCGAGAGGATGATTTTATCGATGCGGCCACGCAGTGGTGGCGGGCTGGTATCGAGGAGGGTGTCCAATAGTAGCTCGGCGCTGGTGCGGATTCGCGTGAGTGGGGTGCGGATTTCGTGGCTGAGGTGGGCGGTAAATTGGCGCTCCCGTGCCAGTAGCTGAATTTGCGCGTTGCGTGCTTGGGCGATGCGTTGCGCCAAAATGGCGATTTCTTCATCCATCGCATCGCTCAGCTCAACAGGTGTGTCGTTTTGCACCGATTGCGTGAGGCGGGCTAATTGCGACAGTAAAGAATTAGCAAGGTAATGGCCGAAAATCCACGCCAGTGCAATCACGCCCAGCGCGGCCATCACCAGCCATAAGTGCAAATTACTCAAACGTCGCTCATGTTCTGTGGTGTTGTAGAGTAGATACCAGCGCTCACCATTTTTTTCGCGTACGCCGACGTGATATTCCACATCGGCTTGATACCATTCTGAATTGCCAATCGGAAACGTGAGCAGCTCAGGCGGTAGTTGTGTCGGCGTTTGTCCCTGCGGCGCGTGAAATAATTGTAAATGCTTGGGTAAGAGCAACTGCGCGCCCTTAGTTTGAGTAATGGCACTATCGAGCGCGGTATTGACGACTTCATCGATGAGCTCTTCTTCGCGCTCCTCGGCCGCCATTGAGAGCGCAAGGGCAAAAATAATAATTGCCGCGCTGGTCAGTGCGCACATCGCCCAAGCGAGACGTTTTTGCAGGCTGAGTTTTTTCTTCATTGTGGATTGGCTGCGGCAAGTTCGATGAGTTTATAGCCGCGACCATGCACCGTCTGCAATGGACTAAGACCATCAGCCCGGCTTAATGCACGACGTAGTTGCGACAAATGATGGCGTAGCGTGTCGCTGGTGTCTTGGGCTTCACCCCAAACGGTGATTTCCAAGCTTTCGCGTGTGACGAGTTGTCCCCTTTGCGCTAACAGCGCCACCAGCAATTGCAGCGTTTTAGGTGGTAATTTTAAAGCTTGGCCTTGCCACTGCGCGTCGCCCGAGCGTGGATCGTAGCTCAGCTCGCCGCAGCGTAAAATTGCTTCCAGTACTTGGCCTTGGCTGCGTTTAAGTAAGGCTTGAATGCGTAGCTCTAATTCTTTGAGTGCGAAC
>CAUPHX010000265.1:0-4842 GCA_963511125.1 uncultured Deefgea sp.
GTGGTTTCATATTGTGACCTTGATGACCAAGTTGAGCGATGAAGGCGAGCGCGAATGGTATGCCACGCAAGCTGTGGCGAACGGCTGGTCGCGCAGTACGTTGGAAGCGAATATCAAAGACCGCTTGCAACTACGCCAAGGTGCAGCAGTGACTAATTTTGTGGCTCGTTTGCCTGCTACTGAGTCGGCACTTGCACAGGAAACGTTGAAAGACCCGTATTTGTTTGATTTTCTCGGCTTGGGTAATGAGGCGCAAGAACGCGAAATTGAAGATGGCTTGGTGCGACATATCACGCGATTTTTGCTGGAGCTGGGCGCTGGCTTTGCCTTTATGGGGCGGCAGTATCGGCTAGAAGTTGGTGGCGATGAGTTCTTTATCGACTTGCTGTTTTATCACACCCGCTTGAAATGCTATGTGGTGGTTGAGTTGAAAGCGACGGCATTCAGGCCTGAGCACGCTGGGCAGCTTAATTTTTATCTGGCAGCGGTTGATGCGCAGATTAAAGCGCCAGAGGATAAGCCGACGATTGGTTTGTTGCTGTGCAAGCAGCAAAACCGACTGGTGGCGGAATACGCACTGTCAGGCATCGATAAACCTATCGGTGTGGCCGAATACCAATTACTACGCGATTTGCCGGAAACACTGGAGCACAGCTTGCCAAGTATTGCAGCGATTGAAGCCGAAATGGCGGATGAGCTGATTGGGCATAATGATGCCGATTTGGATGAATAAGCTTGGTTTCGTGTTCATAAACAGGATCAGTTATGCAGTTTTATTGCTCAAAATCCGCCGCTGAGGCGCTAGAAACAATCCAGAAAGGCTTGGTCAAGTCGTGGCTGGAAGCTGCGCCTGCTCCCGAAGCGGCGGGGCCGTGGGCTTGGCAGGTCCATGCGATTAAGCTAGCGCGGCAGAATGTGTTTATCGTGATGGAGCGCGATACGCGTTTTTCTATGGTGTTTTGGGGCATCAAGAAAGGCGATGGCGAAACGCTGCTGAAGCAGTTTTACGAGCGGTTGGTGAATTTACTGTTGTGGATTAACCAAGATGTGAATTGGCTCAGCGCTGCTGAAGCAGATGCTGCGGTTGAGCAAATTTTGCAGCGTGATAAACGGTTTTGCTTTGTGGCTGGCGTTGACCGCAGCGCGCAAACGCATATCAATGAAGTGGCGCGTGAATGTGACTATGCCTTTCATACTAATGGTTGTCTGCCTAATCCAGAGGATGAAGCGGCTGACTTTGATATGCAGATGAATGACACGATACGCAGTGTGCGCGGCGGAGCTTATTTTTGGCCATTTGAAGCGTTTTTCTGCTCATGGGTGCGTGAATATGCGGGTGCAACACCAGCGCAATGCGAGGAGTTGATGCTGCGCTTTACGCAACTTCATCGTGCCAAATCGGCCATCTATGCGGAAGGCTTGATTGCGGATGAAGACTGAGCGACTCAATGACCGGGAAAACGTGTCGATTTTGGCGTGATTTTTAAACACGTTTTTTTGATGTGTCGATTTTAACGATTTATTTCGACATATTAGGTGGCAATTTAGGCAGCAGGCTGCTGCCCAAATCGGGAAACGCTGGGAGGCGTGAATGACCGAAGACCAATTAGAACAAGAGGCATTGAGCTGGCTCGTTGAGGCTGGGTATCGCCATATCTGTGGCTATGATATTGCTCCTGATGGCAGTACCCCTGAGCGCGCCGATTATGTGCAGCCCCTGCTGATTGAACGGCTTCGTTCTGCTATCTCACGTTTGAACCCGCAAATCCCGCTTGTTGCGCGTGAAGATGCGGTGAAACAAGTATTGGATTTAGGCATTCCAGCACTACTTACGGCCAATCGCCATTTTCACGGTCTGCTAGTGAACGGTGTTCCGGTGCAATATCAGAAAGACGGCGAAACACGCGGTGATTTTGTACGGCTGATTGATTTTGCCGTGACGAGCCAAAATGAATTCTTGGCGGTGAATCAGTACACGCTGAAAGGGGCGAAGCACACGCGTCGGCCAGATATTATTTTGTTTGTGAATGGCTTGCCGTTGGTATTGCTGGAGCTAAAAAATCCTGCCGATGAGAACGCCGACATTTACAAAGCTTTCGATCAGATTCAAACCTACAAAGAGCAAATTCCTGATGTGTTTCAGTACAACGAAATCCTAGTGATTTCGGACGGTACAGAAGCGCGGATGGGATCGTTATCGGCCAATGCTGAGCGCTATATGCAATGGCGTACGATTGATGGCGTGAATCTCGACCCGCTTGGGCCATTCAATGAATTAGAAACGCTGATTCGCGGCATTCTTGCACCTGCATACCTGCTCGATTATTTACGCTTTTTTGTGCTGTTTGAAGATGACGGCACCTTGGTGAAGAAAATCGCTGGCTATCACCAGTTTCACGCGGTGCGTACAGCAATTGAGCGCGTGGTGATAGCTTCTCGCCCTGATGTGCTTGGCGGGCAAAAAGGCAAAGGTGGCGTGGTTTGGCATACGCAAGGCAGCGGCAAGAGCATTACGATGACCTGCTTTGCTGCGCGGGTAATGCGCGAAGCTGCGATGGAAAACCCAACCATTGTGGTCATTACCGACCGCAATGATTTGGATGGTCAGTTATTTGGCGTGTTTTCCTTGGCGCAGGATTTGTTGCGCGAGCAGCCGGTGCAAGTGAGCACGCGGCAAGACTTGCGCGCCAAGTTGAGCAATCGGCCTTCGGGCGGGATTGTATTTGCGACGATTCAAAAGTTTGCGCCGGGCGAGGATGAAGACGTTTTCCCATTGCTATCTGACCGCCACAATATCGTGGTGATTGCTGATGAGGCGCATCGTACACAGTATGGCTTTGAAGCCAAGCTCAAACAACGTCTACCAAAGCATACTACTTCACCTGAAGTCGTCGCAGCGGGCGTTGTGCAAGAGGCAAGCCCGCAATACTTGGAAAGTAGCTATCAAGTCGGCTACGCCCAACATTTACGCGATGCGCTGCCGAATGCGACGTTTGTTGCGTTTACGGGTACGCCAGTATCCTCGGAAGACCGTGATACACGCTCGGTTTTTGGTGAGTACATCCACATTTACGATATGCAGCAGGCCAAGGAAGATGGCGCAACGGTGGCGATTTACTATGAGTCGCGGTTGGCCAAGTTAAGCCTGAAAGTCGATGAAATGGCACAAATCGATGATGACGTTGATGAACTGGCCGAGGATGAAGAAGAAGGTGAACAAGGCAAACTCAAATCTAAATGGGCTGCATTAGAGCGGATTGTCGGTGCCGAGCCGCGTATTGCCAGTGTGGCGGCGGATTTGGTGAGTCACTTTGAGACACGCCAACAAAGCCAGTCTGGAAAAGCGATGGTCGTGGCGATGAGCCGCGAGATTTGCGTTCATTTATACAACGAGATTATCAAGCTACGCCCCGATTGGCATAACGACGACCCAGAGCAGGGCGCAATCAAAATCGTGATGACAGGCTCGGCCAGTGATAAGGCGTTGCTACGTCCTCACATTTATCCTAAGCAAGTTAAGAAACGGCTGGAGAAACGCTTTAAAGACCCAGCAGACCCATTGCAGCTGGTGATCGTGCGCGATATGTGGCTCACTGGCTTTGACGCGCCATGCGTTCATACCTTGTATATCGACAAACCGATGAAGGGCCATAACCTGATGCAAGCGATTGCACGGGTGAATCGCGTATTCCATGATAAGCAAGGTGGTTTGGTCGTCGATTACATCGGCATTGCCAACGAGCTAAAAGCTGCACTCAAGGAGTATACCGCCAGCAATGGACGCGGAAAACCGACTGTCGACACTGCCGAAGCGTGGGCAGTGTTGGAAGAGAAAATCGACATCTTGCGTGGCATGCTGCATGGCTTTGATTACAGCGAATTTATTATAGGCGGTCATCGCCTGCTGGCGGGTGCAGTCAATCATGTACTCGGCTTAAAAGACGGAAAAAAACGCTTTGCCGATAATGCGCTGGCGATGAGTAAAGCATTCAGCTTGTGCGGCACCTTGGATGAAGCCAAAGCAGTTCGTGAAGAAGTCGCCTTTTTGCAGGCGATTAAAGTGTTGCTCATCAAGCGAGATTTGAGCGCCAAAAAACGTACCGACGATGAACGCGAGCAAGCCATTCGGCAAATTATCGGACAAGCCGTCGCTTCGGATGAAGTGGTCGATATTTTTGATGCAGTGGGCTTGGAAAAACCAAATATCGGTTTGCTCGATGATGATTTCTTGGCAGAAGTTCGCAATCTGCCCGAGAAAAATCTCGCCGTCGAGTTGCTTGAACGCTTACTAGAAGGCGAAATCAAATCCAAGTTTGCCAGCAACGTGGTTCAGCAGCGCAAGTTCTCTGAATTATTAACCGATGTCGTGAAGCGCTATCAAAACCGCAGCATCGAAACCGCGCAAGTCATGGAAGAGCTGGTCGCCATGGCCAAAAAGTTTCGCGAAGCGGCTGGGCGCGGTGAGTCCTTGGGCTTGTCTGAGGACGAGGTGAAGTTTTACGACGCGCTCGCCAATAATAAATCGGCGGTGCGAGAACTGCCCGATGAAACACTCAAACGCATCGCGCATGAACTCACCGAAAACCTGCGAAAAAATATCAGCGTGGATTGGTCACAACGCGAAAGCGTTCGCGCCAAATTACGCATCATGGTGAAACTCATATTGCGTAAATATGGCTATCCACCTGATTTTCAGGAAGATGCGATTCAAACTGTGTTGCAACAGGCTGAAGCATTAAGTGCGGAGTGGGCGTAAAGATAAAAGATAACGCTTAATCGTGCGTAATGCCGATTAAGTGTTTATAGTTTTTGATGAAATAAGACTAGAAAAGAGATCGTAAA
>CAUPHX010000266.1:0-4826 GCA_963511125.1 uncultured Deefgea sp.
AGTTAAATAGACCTTATCGGTCCAATAAACAGCACAAAAAGCGTATAGTACTTTTTGCGCTGCAATTCTTAATATCAATATGTGCTATACGCGACCTTGACATTTAATAATTTCATTTAACATTCGCACCAGACCTTCTGGGGGTTCAACCGAACTTAATTCCAAAGTTAATTTGGCCACATTGCCATTATTTTTTTTCGCTACACCACCGCCTTCTGGATTAATGGATAAGCGAGGGCGAACGGGGTCTTCCTTACCTGAAATAATTTCAGCCAAGGTTGGGTATTCATTACCGGTCGGCATATCCTGACTAATTTCGCCAATCTCAATATCCATTTCGACTTTGGCTTCTTTAATCGCCAGTGAACTGTGAGGCACGAGAGATACGGCAGGAACACGATAAGTCACATGCTGATCAGTTTCGTGTAGCGATGGAATTGCTATATCAAAATTTAACGGCTTGTTTGTCTCATCAAAATAGCTACGTAAATTACTAATATGGGATTTCTCAACCAAACTCTGCGCCTGAATTAGTGAGTCCGTAATCGCATGTACTAATCGTTCTAATGAAAATCCCATATTCAAACCATCCAAAATTGTTGTTACACAAGTGGTGATGTCACTTATCTGAGACATGCATCAGCTGCGAATGCATAATAAAAATTTCAACCCAAGCAACCTAAAGGTGCGCCAAATATTGTAATTGTTGATATTAATCAAGCAACTACACAAAAACCGTTCTTATTAAAAATAATAAAGCAAGTCCTCTCATCTGTATCTAGTCCATTTGGACTAAAAACAGCAAAAAATCTCTTGTTTTTAGCTAATTGATGCGGCTAAATCCTTGCTATGACCACCCTTTCACATATTCTTCTCGTTGATGACCACCCCCTTTTCTGCAAAGGGTTGCGCCTCGTACTTGAAATAGAGTTTCCATGTGCCTCAATACATGAGGCACATTCACTTGAAGAGGCCCTAGCCCTAACAATCGTTCCATGTTTGATCATGCTGGACATCAAATTACAAAACCTTAATGGCTTAGAATGCATTGCTATTTTTAAACGTTATTGGTCAAGCACCCCAATCATTATCGTGTCAGCCCTCGATGAGCTAGCCAATGCTCAACTAGCGCAGGATAAAGGTGCGATTACATTTATTTCCAAAGCAGAATCCGCGGACAACATCATCTCTGCCATTAATAAACACCTCATTTCAACACAGCAGCACATCCCCCCTTTAATCCAGCAACCTCGTCTGACTCCAAGGCAATACCAAGTTTTACATCTACTTCAACAAGGCCTACCCAATAAGTCAATTGGTAGAAAATTAAATTTATCTGAGAATACAGTCCGTGCTCACGTGCAAGCCGTACTCCTGATTTTGCAGGTGTCAAGCCGGTCAGAGGCGGCATTTGTGGCACGTCGTAAAGGGTTGATTTTTTAGTGCTTGAGAATTATGTTGGGGTTTAGTCAAGATCTGATTCTGGTCGAACAATTACGCATGACTTTGCATAATGTCCGCATTTCATTCCGCCTTGACGTCGCAGCTATCTTTATATTGATCTGGCTGTTTTACACCGAGAAAATTGCAGCGTCCTTGATCACATGGGGCGTGCTGACAATGAGTATGCGTCTCGCCAGTGAATGGCATGCAAAAAAACTACTTTCTGAACGTTTGAATTGCGACTCCCCACGACGAATCGCCAGAGAACTCATCGGCATCAATATTCTGATGGGAACTTGCTGGGGCTTACTGTTTTTGGCAGTGACCGATAGCAATAGCGAACTTATGGCGACATGCTTTCTGGCGATTATTGCCAGCAGAATGCTGATGCTCGCTCCATTTTTACCTGTGTTATTTGCGTCATCATTTACGCAATTTTTGGTAATGGCGGCCAAGTATCTGCAACATGCGCCCTCTTACTACTGCATGCATATACTCCTTCTTTCGTTACTGTTCGCCGGTCTGTGCGCACAGGCTCACACCATTTCGAGCAACATTCGCAATCTCATTAATTCATATTCTGAAAATATCGAGCTATTAGCGCAGCTACGTGAACAAAAACAGCGAGCTAAAGCCGCTCACACTGAGGCCCTTCAGGCTAGCACAGCCAAATCCAATTTTTTTGCCGCTGCCAGTCATGATTTACGCCAACCGATTCATGCTTTGGGTTTGTTTTTAGAAGTCTTGTCACGCAGCAATCTGAATGACCATCAGTGCACCGTACTTGGGCATGCCCGTGCATCGTCAGAGGCATCCTTACAAATGCTCAATGCCTTGTTAGATTTTTCGCAGATTGATTTGGGGGCAGTACAACCCATTATTCAATCATTGTCATTACAACATGTGCTCAGCAAAATCGAGCGTGAGTTTGGACCACAAGCCAATGCCAAAAATTTATTCTATCGTACGCGTGACACTAAGCTCAGGGTTCAGTCCGATCTTGCTTTGGTGGAAATGATTTTACGCAATCTAGTTAGTAACGCGATTCGCTACACCCATAGCGGGGGTATTTTGGTTGCTTGCCGCGCTCGAACTAACACGGTATGGCTGGAAGTCTGGGATACAGGGATAGGAATTGAAGCCTGCAAACTGCATGACATCTTCCGTGAGTTTCATCAGATCGGCAATCCCAATCGCGACCGCAATAAAGGCTTCGGTTTAGGCTTGGCTATTGTTGATGGCGTTGTAAGTAAACTTGGTCATCAACTCACATTACACTCTTGCATTGGTCGCGGCAGCGTATTTAAGCTGGGACTACCACTGTGCGGCGCACCTTCAAAATAAACACATAAGGTTTGGTAAAAACAATGAATAAAAAAAAGAGGCTTACGCCTCTTTTTCTATCGACTCAGTAAAAAATCACACCGAGAAAGAAGAACCACAGCCGCAGGTTGACTGGGCATTCGGGTTTTTAATGGTGAATTGCGAACCTTCGATGCTTTCAACGTAGTCGATTTCAGCGCCGACTAAATATTGGTAGCTCATTGGATCAACTAGCAGTGTTACGCCGTTTTTGGTAATTGGCGTATCGTCATCATTGATGATTTCATCAAAAGTAAAGCCGTATTGAAAACCTGAGCAGCCGCCGCCGGTCACAAACACGCGCAGTTTCAAATCAGGATTACCTTCTTCCAAAATCAATTCATTGACTTTGCTGGCCGCATTATCAGAAAAGACAAAAGGTAGTGGCATCTCAGTTTCAGTGCTCATAGCAGCTCCGCAAATAATAGTTGACTAAATTGATAGGGTTTATTATCCACGTCTCATCGTGCGGGGTCAATCACTGCGCCGACTTGGCTTCGACGCGCGGTACGTCGGCAGCGGCGACTTCTTCGCGTTTGCCATTATGCACGTGTACCAAATGCCCTTCGATGATCGCACCAGGGTGCATTTCCAAGGTTTTATATGCTAAATCACCGACTATTTTCGACTTGGCCTGCAACTCAACATAATGGCTGACTTCGATTGGGCCACGGATTTCACCATTCAAAATCAAATGTGAGCACGCCACTTTTCCTTCAATCCGCGCCTTTTCACTCACCACCAAGGTGCCGGTTTTGTCGTCTGCCATGCTGACATTACCAATAATCACCCCATCCACCCGCAAGCCACCGGCAAATTTAACGTCGCCAGTCACGATCGTGCCTTGGCCAATTAAACTATCGATTTTAGTACTACCTTTTTTTTTGCTAAACACTGTCGTCCCCGGTTAGATTTTTTTCTGACAACTGGCGAGTATTTTTTTACTTTCCGCCTCAATAAACTGCACATTCATGAGCATCGGACCAACGGCATTCTCTGGTAATTTAAATTCGCCAGCCGCCCGATGGTAATGTTTTACAGCCACCGCTGGCATTTGCTCATTGCCCTGCGTGGTGCTTTGTTTTTTACCGCCCAGCATATATTGCAAACTCACGACCAAACGCCCCGACAACTCAGTGGTTTTATCCGTGCCTTGCACCAATAACAAACGATAGCCGATGAGATCGGGCGCCAAGGTTTGCATATCACACGCCACAAAGCTAGCCGAACGACTGCGATCATTGCTTTGTAAAAGGGATTCAAAAAACGATAAGGTTTCTCGTATGACTGCCGCATCTTGCTGCACAGTCGACAAATCGCGCTTTAAGGCATCACGCTCAGCGCCCACGACAGTGAGTTGCTGAGACAGCAATGTTTTTTCTTTTTGCAAAGCGTCAATGCGCTGCTGACTGGTTTGCATCCGGCTCTGACTTTGCTGTGAATTTTTAGCCAGCACCAAACCTTGCAGGTATTCACCGTAACGCATTCCAGCATAAGCGGCCAGCAGCAATACCCCGACAAGCAGCAAACCACGAAACAGCTTTGCTTTCAGGCCCAGCTGCGGGCGCAATGCCAAAGGCGTGGCGGTTAACCGCGCCCGTTGCAAACGATAGAGACGTTTGATTGGCATTGTTATTACGGCAGCAACGGTACGACATCAAGGCCATGCTGCTCTGGCAAGCCAAACATCAAGTTCATCACTTGTACCGATTGACCTGACGCGCCTTTAACTAAATTATCTTCAACGACCAGTATCACCAGCAAATCACCATTATTTGGACGGTGTACGGCAATACGTGCGGTATTGCTGCCGCGTACCGAACGCGTTTCAGGGCAAGAGCCCGCCGGCATCACATCGACAAATGGCTCGCTAGCAAAACGGTCTTCGAATAATTTTTGGATATCTGCCGCTTTGCCCGCATCAGTGAGGCGAGCATAAATGGTGGAGTGAATACCACGAATCATCGGCGTTAAATGCGGAACAAAGGTGAGTTGCACCGGTGCGCCATGAATATCAGAGA